>NZ_FMAY01000007.1 GCF_900094925.1 Kosakonia oryzendophytica
CATGTCGCGCGCGCAGATCCTGCAACAGGCCGGTTCCTCTGTTCTGGCGCAGGCCAACCAGGTTCCGCAGACCATGCTGTCCCTGCTGCGTTAATCCGGCACGCTTTAAAAAGGCATCTTCGGATGCCTTTTTTATTGTCACCCCTAAACCACCTCTTTGGGCGGTGGTGAGTGATCCTCTAAGGCTCTAGCCTGAAGAATGCCCATGCCGGAATAGCTCTGCTTACTCACCACAAGTAAAAGGAGACAAACCGACATGAGGCTTTACAGGCGTTCATCATCTGTATCCTGGCGTGGCAAATACCACATAGTGTGGGCGACAAAGTACCGTTTCAGGATCTCTGAGAGATAATCTGGGCAAGGAACGTTACAGGACAATCTACATTCTATGCGGAATAAAAGATTGTGAGGTTCTGGAACTAAATATCCAGTCAGATCAGGGGCATCTTGTCGTTATCATCCCGCCCAACATTTCCATATCAACTCTGAAGAGTCGTCCAGAAAGTCGCAGTGCAATCAAGCTCGAAAACCGTTCCTCACGTACAAGTAAGAAGGTATGGTGAAATCATTTTTGGTTGCGGGGTTACTTTGTAGATACGGTCGGTGTGAACGAAGAAATTATCAGAAGATATGTGCGTCATCGGGAGAAAACCGAACAAACACATGCACAGCAGGTGGAATTGTTAGAATAGTAAGCGGAAGGATAACAATATCCCCCTTACAGGGATCACTCTCAAAAGTCACTTTCTCAGAAGGGAGGCTTTTACCTGGTCAATCGCCGGATATAACCCCTTTTCTGCAAGCTGTTTTTCCTCTCGATCTTTCCTCCGTCGCCCACAATATTGCATAACGACAGGAACGCCTTTTGAAATCGCCCCGGCTGTACGCCCGGTGATGTGAGGATGACAGATGCGAAGCATATTAATCAGCGTGGATAAATTTGACGCCTATACCCCCCATAGTGCCGAACTTCTTGATATCGCCGACGCCTTGCTGGCAACAGGCTGGCGCGTGGATGTTATTAGCTGCGCGGCAGGGCAGACGCTGACGGGCGAAATAGAACGCCTGATGGCGACAGGCCGCTTTGCGGTGATCACCGATAAAATCGGTGAGCCGGATGCCCATTACGACATTATCTGGATCTACCGGGGATTCTTCAGCGAAAAACTGCTTAACGCCGTCAGCGAAAACCGCCTGGCGGGCGCGATGGTGTTCCGCCATTACAGCGATTACAACGATCTCTATATCCCCTGGGGCGTGGCGCTGGAAAATCAATTTGCCGCGATCACGCTCGACCTCTCGCCACGCACCTCCGCGTTGTTGCTGCAAACCGGTGTGGATAGCGCCCAGCTTAAAACCTTGCCCTGGTCCGTTCCGGCCCGTTTTGGTCAGTTTGTTCGCACGCGCGAGGCACAGACGTTGTCTCGCGTGCTCTATATCGCGCCCAAAATGTCTGCCGAAATGTATGAAGTGCAGCAGAAAGCGCGAGAGGCCGGGATTCAGATTGACTGGTTTGATCTCAGTCAGCAGGTGCAACGCATTGAACCGGCGTGGCTTGAGCAATATGACGTGGTAATTGGTAATGAAGAGAGCGTGCCGAAAGCACTGTCGCTGGGGATCCCGCTGTTCCTTGCCAACGAAGGGTATGTCGAAGGGTATCTGACCGACGAGAATATGGCGCGCCACGAGGCGGAACACTTCTGTGCGTTAACGCTGCGGAACTGCCCGGATGCTGACGAGTGGGTAGATCTGCTGAAAAATGGCTATGCCAATGCACGCGCCTGGTCGCAGGCGCAACGCGCCTATTTTGCCACTAAATGGAATCTGGACAGTGCACTGGCGGCGCTTTTCGCCCAACCTCTGGTGGAAAAAACACGCACGCTGGATGCACGATCCCGCTACACCCTTAACTTCCACAGCAAAGCGGTGTTGGCACAGCAGCAAACGACGGCTTACTCCTTTAACCGCTGGCTTGATGATCGCCAGATAAGCGATGCGCGTCGCGAAGCATTACGCACGTTTGCCGGTGCCTACCCGGAGAAAGCCAGCATTGGCGTTATCATTCTCGGTGAGGATGATGCCAGCGCGCAGACCCGGGCTTCGGTAGAGAGCCAGTCGCTGGCGGCTGTATCGATTGATGTGATTGCCAGCGATGCCACGTGGCCTACGGCGGTTAACGCGCTGCTGAGCACGCGCAGCGCTGACGCCCTGTTGCTGATCCCAGCCGGTTACACGTTGCGTGACGATGCATTGTTGCGCTTTGTTGAACAGCGCCTGCAACAACAAAACGCCTGGCTGTTTTACGCGGATGAAATGACGCGGGCGGAGAACGGCGAACCGGTGCTGACTTTGCGCCCGGATGTGAATATCGATCTGCTGCGCGGCGTGCCTTATGTTGGGCGTGTGCTGCTCTTCTCCCGTGATGTTGCCCTGCAACTGGGCGGCTTGAACAGTCACTATCCGCAGGCAGCCATGATCGATCTGCTATGGCGCTTTGTCGAAGGACAGGGCGCAGCAGCCCTCGGGCATGTGGCGGAAGTGCTGGTAGAGAGCCCGCACCCGGCGGGGCAGTGGAGCGATACACCGGACGTTATCCGTGAATGCCAACAGATCCTGCTGGCGCATCTGCAACGCCTTGGCATCAACGCGACGCTGGAAGCGGGGCTGATACCCACGATTAAGCGCGTGCGTTATCACTGGGATGCCACGCCGCTGGTGTCGATCATTATTCCTACCCGCGATCGTTTTGCGCTACTGAAGCGCTGTATCGAAAGCCTGATGGAGAAGACCCGTTATCAGCACTATGAACTGCTGATTGTGGATAACCAGTCCGTGGAGGACGATGCGTGCCGCTTCCTGAACGATTTAGCGGCGTTGGGGCTTGAGCAGGTGCGAATCCTGCGTTATGACGCGCCGTTTAATTTTGCGGAAATCAACAACGCGGCGGCGCAACAAGCGCGCGGCGATGTGCTGGTCTTCCTCAACAATGACTGTGAAATTATTGATGGCGAGTGGCTTGATGCCCTGCTGGAACAGGCGCTGCGACCGGAAGTGGGGCTGGTAGGCGCGCGTCTGGAATACCATGATGGTCGTATCCAGCATGGCGGTTACCTGCTGGGTGTTCAGCATGGTGTAGACGTGGCGTTTGAAGGGGCGGATGGCCAGAGCAATGGCTTCCAGCACTATCTGAAAACACCGCGCAACCTGGCAGCGGTGAGCGCCTCTTGCATGATGGTGCGTAAAGAGGTCTTTTTCTCGCTGAATGGTTTCACGCAGGAGCGGTATCCGCTCTATTTTGCCGATGTGGACCTCGGTTTGCGTGCGCAGAAGCTGGGTTACCTTAACGTCTGGACGCCATACTCTCGTGTCAGACATATGGGGGGTGCAACACGTCTGCTGGGCGACAAGTTCCAGGTTCAGGAGCGCCCGCTGCTGCATGATTATGCCTCTCTGCGTCAGGAGTGGAAGCAGGCGTTACTGGCAGAGCCTTCTTACCATCCTTTAATGCAGAAAATGGGCAAAGCTTTCACCCTGAGTGACAGCAGTGCACGGCTGTTTCAGCCGTTGCCGGGCCGTCCTTTGCCGGTGGTGCTGGCGCATCATATTAACTGGGTTGGCGGCGGCCATCACCGGGTGATGCAGCCGTTTAAAGCCATGGAGCGTCACCTGATGCTTGAAGGCGGTCTGATCAACACCATCCCGGGCGTGATGGAAGTGGCGCAACTGCAACCGGATGTCATCCTGCTGGAGTTGATCACCGGCAGTCGTTTCCCGGATATCTTTAAACAGCTACGTGAAGTCTGCGATGCGAAAATCGTGCTGGAGTACGATGACTATTTGCTGAATGTGCCGATTAAAAATGGCAACCGTCAACACTTCCCGCAGCATATGATCAAAAGCTTCCGTAAAGTGATGGAGAGCGCGGATTGGGTTGTGGTCTCCACCGCGCCGCTGGCGGAGGCGTACAGTCGTTTCCATTCGGACATCCGTATTGCGCAAAACCGTCTTGCGCCGCATCAGTGGGGGCATTTGCTGAGCGAGCGCAACACCGGGAAAAAGGTGCGCGTCGGCTGGGCGGGCGGCAGTTCGCACGCTGGCGATCTTGAGATCCTGCTGCCGTTGATCAAAGAGCTGGAAGGGCAGGTTGAGTGGGTGTTTATGGGCATGAAACCGCGCAATGTGCAGTGTGAGTTTCACCCAGGTGTACCGTTTGAGATGTACCCAGAAAAACTGGCGAGTCTGAATCTCGATCTGGCACTGGTGCCGTTGCAAATTAACCAGTTCAACGAGTGTAAGAGCAACCTGCGTCTGCTGGAAATTGGCACGTGCGGCGTGCCGATTATCGCCACTGACATTGAGCCCTATCGCTGCGGGCTGCCGGTGATGCTGGTGGAGAACCGTTTCAAAGACTGGATGAACGCCGTTCAGGCTTACATCAACGATCCGCTGCTGCGTCAGCGCGATGGGGAGGCCTTACGGGAGGCGGTGCAGAACCACTGGTATCTGCGCGATGCCGGGCTGGACGACTGGCGTCAGGGCTGGCTCCCGGCAGGTGCATAAAAGAAAAGGCGCTGCAAAGCGCCTTTTTTGATCCGCCGGGTTAGCGTGTTTTCCAGTAATCAACAAAACCGTCTTTACCGAACAACCATGCTGTTTGCAGTTCCGCGTTGATATTCTCCACTTGCGCCTGCACGTCACTGTAGGGCTTGCGGAGCAGTACCCAGGCTTTACTGATTGGGCTGTAAATTGAGGATTTGTACCCCCATTGCGCCATTAACCGTTCCATGCTCTGGTTGGTATGTACGGCAGTATGCACTGGCGTATCAATGTAGAACCAGTTCGGATCCTTCGGTACGCGCTCCACGACCACGGTGTGAATCATCAGCGCTCCGGTATCGGAGACCAGATCGTTAACCGCATCAAGGTCGGCCCGCGTCAGCACATGTTCAAACATGGCGGAGTTGATCACCAGCGACCATGCCTTTTCAGGCGGGTTGTCGATGTAGCGCTGGTGCGGGTTTCTGACGTATTTATCGTAGCAGGTGATCTCGCGGTCAAAGTATTTACGCTGGATATGACTCAGCGAACCGTAACCGGCGGCGTAATCGAGAATCGCACTGTCATCGATAATATGATTGCGCGCCAACAGTTCAATCATCATTGCCTGAGCGGCGTAAGGCGGTTGGTTAAAATCGTGCGTCTCGCGGCCTTCGGTTTCAGCATAATGATGAAAGTCGTGATTCAGTTTTTCCCACGCCTTTGCCGGTAACGACTGGTGCGTTCGTGAACTGAGAAAATGGCACGCCGGACATTCATAAAACTGCACGGGAACCAATTGTTGTGTGAAGTTGCGTGTTGAAGGGGCAATATATTCCTCCTTCACAAAATACAACGCCATTTCCGTGCCACAAATGAGGCATGCATGCTTATCCATAAAGACCCTGTTTACGTAGCCATTATTTCAGAAGGTATCGCGGCTCAAACCGCCTGGTGGTCAGTTACCAGGCAGCCAGCAGCGTGCGTGATGAAGCAAATTCTCTCCCCGCAACATGCCATGTTCCTGTACCCAGGCTTGCAGTGCGTCGCCCTGTTTCCACGTCGCCGGTAAATCGTGCAGATGCATTTCGATGGCATCACGCCATTTCTTCGGCGAGTTAGCCACGCGGGTCACCGGCAGCGTATTGCGATAGCAAATGTTGTCGCTACAAATCACCGGGATACCGCAGGCACCATACTCCAACAGGCGAACCGTGCTGAGGTTGCGGTTAAACAGACTATCTGCCAGCGGTGCCAGTGCCAGGTCGAGATTCAGTGAAGCCAGTTTGTGCGCATACACTTCGCTGGCCCAGGCAGCGTGATACTCCTTCACGTGCGGGCGAAGCGCTGGCGGGCAATAGCCAAAAAAGATCCAGTCAACGCGATCGGCGAGCTGGCTTATCAACGGGTAAATGACATCCAGGTCGGCGCTGCGTTCTGCGCTACCGATCCAACCGACTCGTGGTTTTTGTCCCACGCCGCGCAGGCTGCTTAGTCCGGCCCACACCACCGGATCAAGACGGGTTTCCGCCACACGAATATCGGCATTCCAGCCCGCGCAGGTTTCAGCCAGGACTTCACTGGCCACCACGAGGCGATCTACGCTGGCTGCGGTTGCACGCAACGCGTGCTGAAGATCGGCCGGAAACTTCTCCCGAAGCGGTGACTGGGCCGGTAACGCCGGGAGGTACTCATCGATATCGAAGACGGTAAACACCGGGGCAATTTTGCGCAGGCGTTGCAGCCACTCTTGCAGGAACGGTGAGCACTGACGTGACAATATCAGCGCATCCGGTGCGTAACGCACAATCTCGGCATAGGGGGTGGCGCGATACGCGTTTTGCCCGTCCGCCAGCGCAGCGTCTTTCAGTCGGTCCAACGGTAAGACCAGACGCGATTGGGTGGCGGGGTGTTCGCTCAGCGGGTAAGTGATAAAACGCGGCAACGGTTTCCAGTGCAGCGGTTGCCAGGTATCGTGCTCGCCCAGGGTGAACTGGAAGCCTTCGCCATCCAGCGTCAAATTGGGGTTATATGCCGGGTCATTGGCAATCAGCGGCATCCATTTTTCATACATCGCATCCTGTTCACCCATAAAGCGAATGCGTTTCTTCTCCTGCGCGGTTTTATCCACTTTGTTCTGGCTGACGCTGCCTTCGTGCATCACCATGGCGTGTGGTGTCCAGACCGTGAGATAACCGGCTTCGCGAACTTTCAGGCACAAATCCACATCGTTATAGGAGACTTTAAATTTCTCTTCATCCAACCCACCAACCTGGTCGTAGACCGATTTGCGGATCAGTAAACAGGCGGCGGTCACCACGTTGTAGTTTTGGTCGACCTGTAAGCGGTTCATATACCCTGAACGTTCCAGATCGCTGCCGATAAACGGGTGATCCGCCGGGCCGCGCAGACCCAGAACCACCCCCGCGTGCTGGATTTTCCCGGTCGGGTAGAGCAGTTTTGCGCCAGTAATACCCACTTCCGGGCGCAGGCCGTGGTTCAGTAAACTGTCCAGCCAGCCACCGCTGATGATGGCGGTATCGTTATTGAGCAACACCAGGTACTCGCCACGGGCTTCCCGCGCCGCCATGTTGTTGATGGCAGAGTAGTTAAACGGGTAAGGATAACGCAGCACACGAATGCGTTCCGGATCGATAGTGGCGATGCCTTCCAGCCACTGTAAGGCTTCCGGCGTTTCGCTGTTGTTATCAACAATCAGCAGTTCATAGTTACGGTAGGTAGTCTTTTCCAGCAGGCTGGTTACGCAGGGGATCAACATTGAGAGCTGATCTTTGGTCGGGATAATGATCGACACCAGCGGCTGCTGCGTGTGGTGGTAGCGCAGGGCATACAACCCCGGTTTTGGGGCTTCGACGCGGCCCTGCGGGTAACCCCGGTGATGCAAATGCTGGGTCAGGATCGCCAGTTCTTCCGGCTGCGTGACCTGAATCGGATCATGACCAATAACAAAAATCTCCGGCAAATGACCGGCGAACTGAATGCCTTTTTGTTCAATCAAGCGCACGATGTAATCAAATTGCCACGCCTGCTGATAACCGGTATTGAAACCGCCCAGCGCCAGCACCGTGCTGCTGCGGAATATCCAGTGGCGTGCCATTTCGGATGGGTAGCTGAGCAGCAGATCGAGGTTAAAGTCGGGGCGAAAAGCGGAGCCAATCAGCTCACCATCGGCAGACTGATAAAACTCATCGCCGTATACCGCATCGCAACCCGCTGCACCGTCCAGCGCCAGGTCGAACATCAACATCCCGCCGCTCTGTAAGGTTTCGCCAGCTTCCAGACAGAGCATCCAGTCTCCGGGGCGGGCAGTGAGATACTGATTGACCGCCGTGGCCCGCATAGTCTGTGGGCAGACCAACGCCGGAGCGCCTGCTGGCGCTGACTGCTGATCATCGCAAATCACTACCGGGTTGAGGGTCAGGCCGAAACCCTGGTACGCCGCGATACTGCGCAGGGTGTGCTCGCAGGCGGTAGTGTTGCCTCCTTGCTGGAAAACGAACACCGTGAGTGTCTGCGCAATGGCCCGGGCCTGCTGAAAGGCATCGACCAGCGGGCGATATTGCGAGGGTAGGGTCCGTGCCGCCAGCCAGTCACGGATCTTTCCACTGCGAAAGTGCGTGAGCGACTGCTGAGCGGAGGTCAGCATCGCATGGTGAATATTGACTTGTTGAAACTGGTCTGGCGTGTCCATGGGCGCCACGCGCACCCACTGGTTTTGCTCCGGAGTGCCTTTGTACCAACCCAATTCACGGATAACAATAGGCATGCGGGTGTAGGTGCGGGTGACCTGTGCCTGGCGTGTCTGGTTTAACTGGCTTTGCTGGTTACCGGAAATACGGAAAGCGGAAAGGGTTTCAGCGACAAATGCCAGGTCGCCCTGGGCCAGCAGCTTCAATGAAATGGTCATATCGGCGAGGAACGGCATCGCCTCGCCTTGCAGGAGAAATAACCCCTCGGCAAAGGCCACCAAATCCTCGCGGTAGCACAGCATCACGCTGGGTTCGCCGATAAAATTGACCAGGTTGTCGGCAAAGTAGGCGATGACATCGCGGCCATTAATGATCACATCGTCGGCAAACGGGGCGGCGGTGGCGACAATATCTGCCAGCGGTTGGTCATATTCGTCCACACGCAGACGGCGTGAAGTGGCGAGTCGGTTATTGGGGGCTGAGGTCAGCGCAGCGACAAGACGGGTGATACAGTGTTCGAACAGAATATCGTCGTCGTAGAGGAATTTAACGTATTTGCCTTGCGCCTCACGCACGCAACGCAGGCAGTTGTTCTCTTCACCCAGCTGTTTTTCATTTTTGACGTATTTTACTGGCGTAGAGGTGTTGTGGGCGTAACGTTCGCAGATCAAGCGAATCGTATCATCCCGGCTGTCATCGCAGATGATCACTTCGCAATTCGGCCAGCTTTGATTGAGTGCACTGCTCAGAGCGGTTTCAAAGAAATCGGGCTTATAAGCCGGGATGATGATACTCACCAGATCATGTTGGTTCATTGTTTTTCCAATTGAATTTCCCTTTCCGGGAAGCCATCACCGAATTGTGATAAGAATTTGACATAATTTCAGTGCGTTCCAGCCGTCAAATATCCAGTGTTTTCCCCCTCTTTTTAGAGGATAGCGTCGTCGTGGGCGCAATTGGCACCTGAAATGCCGTCTGTTTTACCGATAAGCAAATCCGTCCCCTCGTTATCATGCAATGACTCATTGATTAACGTGCAGGTCTGCATATGGGCGATAACATCTTTGTCACGAGTCCGCTTTTGCCTCCTCTTGAGGAGTTCATGCCCTACATGGAGAAGATTTGGCAAAATCGCATCCTGACTAACGGTGGCGCTTTTCACCAGCAACTTGAAGAGGAGCTGGCGAACTACCTGGGCGTAAAACACGTGTGCCTCTTTTCCAACGGTACGCTGGCGTTATTGACCGCGCTGCAAGCGTTGCGCGTCACCGGCGAGGTGATCACCACGCCTTATTCGTTTGTCGCCACCTCCCATACCCTGTTGTGGAATGGCCTGACACCCGTCTTCGCCGATATCGACCCGCAGACATTTAATATTAGTCCGGAACGCATTGAAGAGCTGATCACGCCGCAGACTACTGCCATCATGCCGGTCCATTGCTATGGCATTCCTTGCGATGTCGAGCGCATTCAGCAGATTGCCGATGTTTACGGGCTGAAAGTGATTTACGACGCGGCGCATGCATTTGGCGTGCGTAAAGATGGCGTCAGCATTCTCAACCATGGCGATTTGTCGGTGCTCAGTTTCCATGCCACGAAAGTGTTCAACACCTTCGAGGGGGGCGCGATCATTTGCCACGATGCCCGCACCAAGCAGCGCATCGATTATCTGAAAAACTTTGGTTTTGCCGGGGAGACCCGCGTCGTCGCGCCGGGGATCAACGCCAAAATGAACGAGATGGAAGCGGCGTTTGGGCTGTTACAACTGAAATATATCGACGGCGCATTGGCTGCCCGTTCGACGATTTATCAACGTTACTGTGAAGGGTTGCAGGGTATTCCGGGCATTAGCTGGTTTGACGCCGCCGGGCGGTTTGACTGGAACCATGCCTATTATCCGGTGCTGGTGGACAGTGACTATCCGCTCACGCGTGATGGGTTGTACGATGCGCTGAAAGCGGAAGGGATCTACTCGCGCCGCTATTTTTACCCTCTCATCAGCTCCTTTGCTATGTACCGCCATTTAGCGACCGCTTCAGTGGATCATTTACCGGTCGCCAACGCGATTGCTGAGCAAATCCTTTGCCTGCCAATCTACCCGGATTTGACACAAGCCGATCAGCTGCGGGTGATTGATATCATCCGTCGGCATGCGCAAAAAACAAAAAAGTCCGGTAAACCCGTTCGCCACGTTGCCTGATAAAAAACGCCGGTCATCCGGCGTTTTTTTTGCCCACCAGCGATTAACCGATGGCGACGGTACGCGTCAGCATGGCAACCAGATCATAACCATCCCATTGCAGGGTAAAATCCAGTGTGCGACCAAACGGCACCACGCGGTCAATGCCCTGTGGTCGGCGCGCCGCCAGCCATTCAGTCACCACGGCATTCTCAATGCCAAATGTCGCCAGCGTCTGGCAGCGCTCACCGCATACCGGCACGATGTCATCCAGCGATTCGGCGACATACTCGAGGAAAAAGCCACAGTTACCGCGTAAATCCATCACTGCGCTATTCACCTCAGGCAGTTCAATACGCACCAGCAGGTTGTCATCTGCGGAAACCTTTTTCACACCGGGCCACGTTGCGCCCAGCAGACAAAGCCGCGTCAATTTATTGACTGCCGCAACCGGCTCCAGCGTGTAAAAGCGCGCAGCAAAGGCATGAAAGTGTTGCCAGAAGAGCTCCCGTGCGACCTGCGTCTCTTTTCCCAGCCAGACCACCAGCGAGGGAGAAGAACAGGCGTTCTGGTCATTGAGCAGGGTGTCATTAAAGAACGCCCGCGCCAGCTTATCTTTATCCACGTGCGCCAGATAGCTGTCCGCATCAATGGCGGCAATGGAATAGCGGTCGGCAAAGGCGATCTCCCGCGCGCGCGGTTTTAGCGGCGAGCGACGGATCTGCGCGATGGTTTCATCGCCACCCCAGATAATGCGGGTATCGCACAGCGCGGAAAGAGCGTCATTGATCGACTGCTGGCGTTCATAACGCAGCAGGCAGATATACGGCGCCAGTGCCGGATGTTGCGCTAATGCGGCAGCCAGCAGGCGCACAATGATCGCCACCTGCGGGTGGTCGCGCCCCGGTAAACGGACAATATTGGCATTGCCGGTCAGCAGGCCAGTCAATAACGAATAAGCGAAGTTAGCCGCAACATTCCCCGGTGCGATATGAAAAACCACACCGCGGCCATAGCGGTTGGGCAGATCGCCGTAGGTTGCCTGCATTTGCGCCAGCGAGGCTTCCCGGCACCAGAAACCCAGACTTACCACATCCGGCCAGGCTTTCGCCTCTGCGTCTTGTAATGTCAGTCGGGAAAACGTGTGCAACAGCGCCAGAATTTCCGGGGCAAAGGCAGGATACGTTGCCTGTTCCGGCATCGCCCGTAACTGTGCTTCGTCGCCCAGAATGAAGGTCAGATCGTTAAAACTCAGCTGCATATGTGTCGCTACACCCGCGTAATTCGGCTTTTTTAAGCCGACCAAGGATCCGGAAATATTTGCCTTTGCGCCCACATGGGCAATCATCTTCGCCCAGTAATACCCCCTCATCTTCGGTCAGCAAGGCGTGGCCTGGATAAGATTCGGGTAACAACGACAGCACCTGAATAATCCCCGGCTGGCCGACGGGCGCGCAGGCGAAATTCTGTGGGTCGCGAATAATCACATCCGAGAAGATCGACGCGTGCAGGTGGCCCTGCTCGCATTGCATATAGATACAGCCGGTTTGTTCAACCATGCCGTAATAATCATGCACAGCGGGTAAGCCGCAGACATCCTGCAACCGGCGGGCGAAGTCCGCTGGTGAAACCGCTTCATGCTGCAACTTTTTCCAGCCGCCGCCGTGGATCAGCAGTGCATTGTCCAGCGCCAGCTTTTTACCACTGGCCGCCAGCGCTTTATAAAAATGCTGCCAGACCATAAAGGTGAAGCCGAACAGCAGGATGCGTTTACCCTGGTGTTTTTCCAGGAAGGCTTCAATCACCGGAATATTCAACGCCATATTTTCATCCAGTGCCCAGGCGCGATCGGCACCAAACAGTGAGAAGCCAAGAATGCCCGCGCCGCGAGCGGAAAATTGCAGCCGGTCTTTCAGCACATCCGGGGAGTCGATAACCAGCATCGGCAAGCGGCTGGCGCCCGTGAACTGGCTGACAATCTTCACCAGCACTTTTTGCTGGTAAGAGGCGGTGGTTTTATCGAGAAAAATACGCGACACCTGCTGACCAGTGGTGCCGGACGAGGTCATAGTTTTGACCACGTCCTCATCGGGAATACTTTTCAGCGCCAGCGATTTAAACAGTGAGACAGGCAGAAAAGGGACATCCTCCAGCGCAACAATCGATGCCGGATTCACGGACTGTGCATCGAGCATGCCGCGGTAGGCGTCGCAGCGGTCGTAGTGGTGCGCGGTTAACGCTTGCAAACGCGCCAGCAACATCGCTCGCTTTTCCTCCCGGGCCAGCGAGTAGGGCGCAATATTGAGGATCTCGTTAAACGGCAGGGACATAATCTTTCAGCTTATGATAGAGCGTCTTACCTGCCGGGTTTTTGGGGATCTCGGCGAGGGGAATAACGCGAAATGCCGACGCGTGAAGTTTGCTGATGTCTGCCGCATATTGTTTGGCTGCTGTTGCGAGCGACGCATCGGTAATAAAGATGCACAGCAAGTCATCGCGGCCATCGCAGGCGATGGTCGTATCCGGGAACGCCGTTTTGAGTAGCGCTTCCATTTCGTCCAGCCCCACGCGGTTACCGAAAATTTTCAGGAAACGTTTTTTACGCCCGACAATACGGTAGAACCCGTCGCTGTCGACCGTGGCGATATCGCCGGTATGCAACCGACCAGCAAAGTCATCGCCCAGGGCAAGATCTTCGCCGCGTTCGGCATAGCCCAGAGCCACGTTTTCGCCATGATAGATCAGCTCGCCGTGCGTTCCAGGCGTGGTCACCGGCTGGTTATCATCCCCCAGCAGCAGGAATTCGCCGCCAGGGATCGGTTTGCCGATAAAACCGTAACGAGTGGCGGCATCTTCCGGCGGCAACCAGGCCATGCGCGAGGTGGCTTCCGCTGCGCCGTACATCACGATAAAGCGTTTACCCTGTTGGGCGGCGAATTCGGTGTATTCCTGCTGCAATGCGGGGGCAAGTTTCCCCCCCGCCTGGGTGAGGGTGCGTAAATCCGGCAGATCCATGCGCATAAACCGCAGTTTACGCAGCATCTCCCAGGTATAAGGCACCCCGGCGAAGGAGCTGGCGCGTTCCGTACGGACAAAATCCCACAACTCACGCTGCATCACGCTGTGCCCGGTCAACAGCAGACTGCCCCCGGCATAAAGGTGGCTGTTGATGATGGAGAGGCCGTAAACATAGTTCACTGGCAGACTCACCAGTCCACGCTCATGGCGATCAATTTGCAGATATTGCGCAATGCTGGCGGCGTTACTTTGCAGGTTGCGTTTGCTCAGGCGCACCAGTTTCGGGCTACCGGTTGAGCCGGACGTCGTCATCAGCAGGGCCAGAGAATCATGGAGTGCCCATGGCGTTAACCCGGTGGCGTGCAACTGATAACAGCCGTCTTGCGGCTGCCAGAGAAACGACGGGCGATAGGTATCGATCAACTGCTGCGCGAGGGTGGTATCCAGTGCGTTGTCCAGCAATAACGCGACGGCGTCCTGTTTCAGGCAGGCAAGATAACCAATAACGGTCTCCACCTGGTTATGGCAAAAAATAAAAACCAGCGCGCGAGGAGGAATACGCTGCGCCAGTTCGTCAACGCGGGCGGTCAGTTCACCGTAGCTGAGGCTTATGCCGCGATCGTCTTTCAGCGCCAGCTGTGAAGCCGGGTGCTGGTGGGTGTGCCAAAAAGCATTCATTGCAGTGCGTCCATGACCTGTGCTGTGAGGTTTTCCACCGTCAGACCACTTTGCTCCAGCATCCAGCCATAGTCACCGGCGTGCGGATAACCTTGTGGAATACCAAGGGTTAATTGTCTGGGGCGTTGTGATTGTGCGCTAACGTATTCCGCTACGGCGCTGCCGAGACCGCCAATCATGCTGTGCTCTTCAATGGTCACCAGCAGCTTTTTCCCCAGATGTGCTGCAATAGCGGCTTCATCAAGGGGTTTTAGGGTGTGCATATCAATAACGGCGGCATCAATCCCCCGATCGGCCAGTTGCCCGGCGCTGGTCAGGGCAACATGCACCATACTGCCGGTGGCAATAATGGCGATATCGTTGCCTTCACGTAAGGTGATGGCTTTGCCGGGGATCAGTTCAAAATCCTCTTTGTAAACAATCGGCGCACGCATACCGCCAGTGAGACGCAGATAGACCGGGCCATCATACTCGAGTGCAGCCTGGGTCATTTTGACGGTTGCAGTGCAGTCCGCCGGGGAAAAAATGGCAATATTGGAGACGGAGCGGAGCATTGCCAGCTCTTCAATACCGTGATGCGTGGCACCAAACATTCCGGTCGCCAGACCGGACGCCAGGCCAACCAGTTTGACGTTTTCCTGCATATAGCCAAGATTCAGGCGTACCTGCTCTGCGGCGCGCAGCGTCAGAAAGTTAGGAAACGAGGTGGCGAAAGGCACATACCCGCTTGCCGCCAGCCCGGCTGCAACGCCGATCATGTTCTGTTCGGCAATGCCCGTGTTGAAAAAACGTTCCGGGTACGTGGTGCTAAAGCGATCGAGGCCGGACGATTTACACAGGTCGCCGGACAGGGCGACAATACGATCGTTATCGTGTGCGAGTTCCAGCAGCGTCATGCCAAAGGTGCCGCGTGAGCCGAGCATTGCCCAGGAGCGAATTGCGGCGGGTTTGAACTCAATCATGCTGGCCCCCATTCAGTTCCCCCAGCGCATCGGTTAACTGCTGAGCAGAGACGCGATTGCGGTGGAACTCTTTATTGTTTTCCATAAACGACACGCCTTTGCCTTTCACCGTATTGGCGATGATCACCTTCGGTTTCCCCTGATGCGGAGCGTTGAAAGCAGCCTGCAACGCGGCAATATCGTGGCCATCGCAAACGATGGTTTCCCAATGACAGGCGCGCCAAAGTGCTTCGAGATCCATCGACATTACGTCACGGGTAAAACCATCGGATTGCAGGCCGTTGCGATCGACAATTAACGTCAGGTTGTCAATGTTGTGGTGTGCGGCCATAAAGGCACACTCCCAGATGGCCCCTTCGTTGCACTCCCCATCGCCGACCAGCACATAGGTCTGCCATGTTTCGCCTTTCAAACGACGCCCCAGCGCCAGCCCGGTGGCGAAGGAGAGCCCTTGCGCCAGGCTGCCACCGGAGAAGTCGATGCCGTACTCCGGGTGTTTGGTAGGATGCACCTGCAACACTGATCCGTTGATCTCAAACTCGTTGAGCTGCGCTTCGCTGATAATGCCGTACTCGCACAATGTGGCGTACAGCCCCAGTGCGGCATGACCTTTGCTCAGAATAAACTGGTCGCGTTCGCGGCGGGTGATGTTCTGTGGGTCATAACGCATGACGCTGCCATACAGCGTACTCAGAATGTCGGTCATCGACAGAGCAGGGGAGACGTGCACTCCATCGCTCGGCGCGTGGTGCGCCACATTGACGATACGGGTACGAATGCGTCGGGCCGCATCCTGAATTTTTTGCGTCATTTGAGACCACCATCCACGCGAATTGTCTGGCCTGTGATATAGCTGGAGAGATCGCTGGCGAGGAACAACGCCGCCTGTGCGATTTCCGCCGGTTCGCCGGCACGGCGTAAGTCTGCGCCGTTTTTGGCATCTTCAACCACTTGCGCCGGCATGGTGAGCAGCATCTCGGTATCGGTGATCCCTGGCGCGATGCAGTTGGCGCGAATACCTTTCTCACCCAGTTCAGCGGCAATGGATTTGGTCATGGCAATCAGCGCGGCCTTTGATGCGCCGTACGCTGATTTGCCCGGATTACCGTCTTCACCGGCAGTGGAAGCAATATTGATGATGCTGCCATGTTGATGGCGGGTCATCAGTTTGGCGATGTACTGGGTAAAGAGGTAGACCGAGAAGAAGTTCACTTCAAACTGGGCGCGCAGCTGCGCTTCGCTGGTCATCTGGAACAGGCTGTTCAGCGTGATGCCTGCGTTATTCACCACGGCATCCAACGGGCGCTTGTCGGACATAATGCGCTTGACCGCCAGTTTCATGGCGTCGTAGTCGGTCATATCAAAGCCGAGCGGCCAGATTTGCACATCATGCTGTGCGGCGATCTGTTCCATTTCCTGCGTAAATGCCTCATCGGCTTCACGCGCGTGGGCGTATATGTTCGCCCCACTGGCAGCAAACACCTCCACCATGGCGCGTCCCATACCGCGACGACAGCCGGTGATCAGTACTGTTTTTCCTTGCATCAACATGTTTATTTCCTCAACCCATGCCGCCATCAACGCGGATGACCTGGCCTGTGGTGTAACTGGATGCGTCTGACGCCAGCCACAACAGCGTGTTGGCGACTTCTTCAGCGAGTCCAGGACGCTTCAGCTCGCAGCGTGACATTTGTCGCGCCATCACCTCTTCAGAAAGGGAGGCCGTCATCGCCGTGCTGATGACGCCAGGCGCTACGGCATTGACGCGAACGCCTTGTGGCCCTAATTCGGCAGACATGGTCTTGGTCGCCGCAATCCACGCCGCTTTAGCACTGGCGTAGGCCAGTTGGCCTGGATTACCGTCCAGCGCCGAAATGCTGGAGATATTAATGATGCTGCCTTTTTTCTGGCGCAGCATCAGACGGGCGATGTACTGGGTAAAGGCGATTTGCGAGAAGAAATTGATGGTGAAGGTTTTTTGCAACTGCTCCAGCGTCACCATCTGGAAGTTGGCATCAAAATTGGCACCGGCGATATTCACCAGAATATCCACCGGTTTTTTCGCTTTCTGGATCGTCATCGCCGCCTGTTTTATTGCGTCGTTGTCGCTCAGATCGAAGTAAACCGGGACGATCTCGACCTGATAGTCGGCGCTAAGCTGCGCGATAAACTGGGTAAATTCCGGGGTTTCCGCCTGACAACAGGCGAAAACATTCGCGCCCGCTCTGGCGAAGGTTTCCAGCGTTGCCTTGCCGATACCCTGCAGGCAACCGGTGATAACGGCGGTTTTCGCTTTCAGCAACATGGCTTAGTCCTGAAGTTCAACGTCGTATTTCTTCAGGATCTCTTTGCCTTTTTCCCAGGAAGAAAATTCGATGATGTCATCGGTATCCATCATGATGTCGAAAGCGTCTTCCAGAGAGGCAATCATCGTCATGTGACCAACGGAGTCCCAGGACGGCGTATCCTGGTATTTATACCCGGCAAGGATCGCCTCATCCACTTCAAAGGTTTCGACAAAGATACGGTTATAGGTTGCTAAATTTGACATCGTGTTTCTCCAGAATCGCGTGGAAATTTCAGTAATATCTGTGCCGCGCTATCGCTGATGACCGCGCGGTGGAATAGGTTGCTCAACGAAAGACTTTTTTGTCATCATTTGCGCGAATCGCTCTTGCCGGGTTACCCATGGCAATGACACCGGCGGCGATATTGGCAAATACCGCCGCGCCCATACTGATGATGGCGTCTTCTCCGATGACGGTGCATTCGCGAACGACCGCGTTCATACCAATAAATGTGCGCGGCCCCACCTGGCACTGACCCGCCAGATTGGCATAAGAAGAAATGACGCAGTCGTCTCCGATCTGGCAGTCATGGCCGAGGCTGGCGTTGGGTTGCAGGTGCACATTACGCCCAATCACCGTGTCGCAAGAGATAAAGGTGCCGTAACAGACCACACAACCTTCATGAAAGGTCACATCTGTGCTCACTTGCGCTCCCGGATGCACCAACACTGGCAAGGTAAAACCGGCGGTGCGGGCTTTATCTGCCAGCTTCCGGCGTAAAGCCGGTTCGCCAACGGCGATCACCACTTCATAGTCATTCGCGGTCAGACTCTCCAGCGTGACAACCGGGTGGCCTTTGAGCTGCCTGTCAGCATGTAAGTCGTCGACAAAGCAGAATGCGTCCCAGCGCGGGTGGGCGGCGTTGATCTGCTTCGCCAGTTCGAGAACTTCTCTACCCAGCCCGCCTGCACCATAGATTGCCAGTTTCATCGTATCCTCGAAGTGCGATATTTCAGGGCATGACCGCCCATATGCCTGACCATCCTGCTTGCGTCGGCGAGTCTCGCGCGGGCGTAAAGAGACAGTCGGGATCAATGCCTTAATGTAAATGACCAGGGGGGTCTGTCAGGGTGCGAATAACCATCATTTTCTCTCGCTTATTAGCGGATAGAAACGTGCAGAAACGTTGGTCAGCAGCTAAAATTTCAATTAGGGTAAAGAGGTTTGGGGCGGTTCGTTAATAACAGCGACAATGCCGGAGCAACATTTTCAATGTAAATGTGAAAAATGAAGCTTTTTAGCATTGTTCATTTACCGCATTGATTATTCGATGTTTCTTCATTTTTAGATCCATTGAGTTCACTGCGATTCTTTTATTAATGCAAATAACCCCCCATTTCACCCATTATTCATCCGATTAAAACCACTCCAGAATCGGATAATCATGCCGATAACTCAATTAACGCAGGGCTGTTTATCGTGAATTCACTCTATACCGCTGAAGGTGTAATGGATAAACACTCGCTATGGCAGCGTTATGTTCCGCTGGTGCGTCACGAAGCATTGCGCCTGCAGGTGCGTTTGCCGGCGAGCGTGGAACTGGACGACCTGCTACAGGCGGGCGGAATCGGGCTACTGAATGCAGTAGACCGCTATGACGCCCTGCAAGGAACGGCATTTACCACTTACGCAGTGCAGCGTATTCGTGGGGCGATGCTGGACGAATTGCGCAGCCGTGACTGGGTGCCGCGAAGTGTCCGGCGTAATGCCCGCGAAGTGGCGCAGGCGATGGGGCAACTTGAGCAAGAACTGGGGCGTAACGCGTCGGAAACAGAAGTGTCGCAGCGTCTTGGCATTCCTGTAGAGGAATACCGTCAAATGTTGCTCGATACGAACAATAGTCAGCTTTTTTCCTACGATGAGTGGCGGGAAGAGCATGGCGACAGTATCGAGCTGGTGACGGATGATCATCAACAGGAAAACCCGTTATTCCAGTTAATGGAAAGTAATTTGCGTCACCGGGTGATGGAAGCAATCGAATCGCTCCCGGAACGTGAACAACTGGTATTAACGCTTTACTATCAGGAAGAGCTCAATCTCAAAGAGATTGGCGCTGTTCTGGAAGTAGGGGAATCTCGGGTCAGTCAGCTCCATAGTCAGGCCATTAAGCGCTTACGTACCAAGCTGGGTAAGTTATAGGTTGGTGATCCTGCATCGCCTCCTGGAGAAATGCCGTACAACGCATTGACAACCAGGAGTTATCATGACGGTGCAGCAACCTAAAAGACGGCCTTTAAGCCGCTACCTAAAAGACTTTAAACACAGCCAGACGCATTGCGCTCATTGTCACAAGTTGCTTGATCGCATCACACTGGTACGTCGGGGCGAAATCGTCAATAAAATCGCGATTTCGCGCCTCGATACGTTGTTGGATGAAGCGGCCTGGCAACAGGAGCAGAAAGAGTGGGTTGCGTTGTGTCGTTTCTGCGGCGATTTGCATTGCAAAGAGCAGAGCGATTTCTTTGATATCATCGGTTTTAAACAATATCTTTTCGAACAAACGGAAATGAGCCACGGTACCGTGCGCGAGTACGTTGTTCGCCTGCGCCGGCTGGGGAATCACCTCAGCGAGCTTAATATTTCCCGTCAATTACTTGAAGAAGGCTTCCTCGACGAAAATCTGGAGCCCTGGTTACCCGCGACCAGCACCAACAATTATCGGATTGCGTTGCGCAAATACGCGCAATTTAAGGCGCAGATGCGCTTCACGGCAGTGCAAAAAGTCGCTGTCGGCGCAGTAACTGATATATATTGAAAAAGAATAACATGTAGCCGGGCCGTGCTTGAGCTTACCGTCAGGCACAGCACACTACAGTCAAATTCTTAATCGGGGTGACTATGAAACTAGCACTTTTGGGACGTCAGGCACTGATGGGCGTGATGGCTGTCGCGCTGGTGGCCGGGATGAGCGCGAAAACCTTCGCGTCAGAAAACTTGCTCAGCAAAGTTAAAGAGCGCGGTACATTGTTAGTCGGTCTGGAAGGCACCTACCCGCCGTTCAGTTTCCAGGGTGATGATGGCAAACTGACGGGGTTTGAAGTGGAGTTCGCCGACGCGCTGGCGCAACACCTGGGCGTGAAAGCCACGCTGAAACCTACCAAATGGGACGGCATGCTGGCGTCGCTGGATTCTAAACGCATCGACGTGGTCATTAACCAGGTGACCATCACCGATGAGCGTAAGAAAAAATATGACTTCTCCACGCCCTATACGGTCTCCGGTATTCAGGCGCTGGTAAAAAAAGGTCACGAAGCGGATATTCACTCAGCCGCTGACCTGAAAGGTAAGAAAGTGGGCGTCGGTCTGGGCACTAACTATGAAGAGTGGCTGCGTCAGAATGTTCAGGGTGTTGATATTCGCACCTATGATGATGACCCGACAAAATATCAGGATCTGCGCGTTGGCCGCATCGACGCCATTCTGGTCGATCGCTTGGCGGCACTCGATCTGGTGAAAAAAACGAAAGACACGCTCGCCGTGGCGGGGGATGCGTTCTCCCGTCAGGAAGCTGGCGTTGCGGTACGCAAAGACAATGATGACCTGGTAAAGGCAATTGATACGGCTATCGCAGAAATGCAAAAAGACGGCTCCTTAAAAGCGCTGTCGGAAAAATGGTTTGGCGCGGATGTGACGAAGTAACCGTTGCCCGCAAAAAAGGCGCTTAATCAAGCGCCTTTTTTATTTCATCAGTTTTAGGGTGCATAATAAAAATTAACATTCATCGTTTTCCGGTATCCGGAGGTTTTATGCCACTGCACAATTTGACCCGCTTTCCGCGCCTGGAATTGATTGGCGCACCCACGCCACTGGAGTACCTGCCGCGTCTTTCCGACTACGTTGGGCGCGAGATTTTTATCAAACGTGATGATGTGACACCTGTCGCCATGGGCGGGAATAAGCTGCGCAAACTGGAGTTTCTGGCTGCCGATGCTTTGCGTGAAGGGGCGGATACGCTGGTGACGGCGGGTGCGATCCAGTCCAACCATGTGCGCCAGACAGCGGCGGTGGCGGCAAAATTGGGGCTGCACTGTGTGGCGTTACTGGAAAACCCGATTGGGACGATGGCGGAGAATTACCTGAGCAACGGTAACCGCTTATTGCTGGATCTGTTTTCTGCGCAAATCGAAATGTGCGAGGCGCTGAACGATCCCGTCGCGCAACTGGATGAGCTAGCGACACGTCTTGAAGCCCAGGGGTTCCGTCCCTATGTCATCCCCGTTGGCGGCTCTAATGCGCTGGGTGCCATGGGGTATGTGGAAAGTGCGCTGGAGATTGCCCAACAGTGTGAAGGGGCGGTGGGTCTTTCCTCTGTAGTGGTGGCGTCTGGCAGCGCGGGGACGCATGCCGGACTGGCTGTCGGCCTGGAACAGCTGATGCCAGAGGTTGAGCTGATTGGTGTGACGGTTTCCCGAAGCGTTGCCGATCAAAAGCCAAAGGTAGTGACATTACAGCAGGCGATTGCACGTGAACTGGAGGTTCAGGCCACGGCCGATATTTTGCTGTGGGATGACTACTTTGCGCCGGGCTACGGCATGCCAAATGACGACGGCATGGAGGCAGTAAAACTGCTGGCGCGTCTGGAAGGTATTTTGCTCGATCCGGTGTACACCGGGAAGGCGATGGCCGGGTTGCTGGACGGCATAGAGCAGAAGCGCTTTAAGGATAACGGCCCCATTCTTTTTGTGCATACCGGCGGGGCGCCCGCGCTATTTGCCTACCATCCACATGTTTAACTCACGGGCAGAGTGCGCATAATGCAAGAGAGTCTGCAACTGGTCATCGATTCCGCCCCGTATCTGTTAAAGGGGGCGGTGTTTACGCTGCAACTGAGCATCGGCGGGATGTTTTTTGGGTTGTTACTGGGATTTGTGCTGGCGTTGATGCGCATGTCGCCACTGTTAGCCGTACGTTGGCTCGCCCGTTTCTATATCTCCATTTTTCGTGGCACGCCGCTTATTGCCCAGTTGTTTATGATTTACTATGGGCTACCTCAGTTTGGTATTGAACTGGATCCGGTTCCCTCGGCGATGATTGGCCTGTCGCTCAACACCGCTGCCTATGCCGCTGAGACCCTGCGTGCGGCGATCACGGCTATCGATAAAGGGCAGTGGGAGGCCGCGGCCAGTATTGGCATGACGCGCTGGCAGACACTACGTCGGGCCATTCTTCCTCAAGCCGCGCGTGTCGCATTACCGCCCCTGAGTAACAGTTTTATCAGTCTGGTGAAAGACACCTCTCTGGCGGCGACCATTCAGGTGCCGGAACTGTTTCGTCAGGCGCAACTTATCACCTCTCGTACGCTGGAAGTGTTTACGATGTATCTTGCCGCCTCACTGATCTATTGGGTGATGGCGACGCTCCTTTCCACGCTGCAAAACTATTTTGAACATCAGCTCAATCGGCCGGAGCGCGAGACAAAATGAGTACGATCGAAATCAGAAATCTGGTGAAAACGTTTCATGGTCAGACGGTGCTGCACGGCATCAATCTTGAGGTGCAAGAGGGGGAGGTGGTGGTGATTATCGGCCCGAGCGGCTCCGGTAAAACGACCTTGTTGCGCAGTATTAATTTGCTGGAGCAACCCGATAACGGCACGATCCGCGTGGGGAACATTACCATTGATACCGCTCACGCCATCAGCCGCCAAAAGACGGCGATACGCCAGTTACGCCAGCATGTGGGTTTTGTCTTTCAGAACTTCAATCTGTTTCCACACCGTACCGTGCTGGAGAACATCATTGAAGGGCCGGTGATTGTCAAGGGTGAGCCAAAAGCGGAAGCGACCGCGCGCGCCCGTGAGCTATTGGCAAAGGTGGGTTTAAGCGGTAAAGAGATGAGCTATCCACGGCGGTTATCCGGTGGGCAACAGCAGCGCGTGGCGATTGCCCGTGCGCTGGCGATGCGCCCGGATGTCCTGCTGTTTGATGAGCCTACATCCGCGCTGGATCCAGAACTGGTTGGGGAGGTTCTGACCGCCATTCGCCAACTGGCGCAGGAAAAACGTACCATGGTGATCGTCACCCATGAGATGAGTTTTGCGCGCGATGTGGCCGACCGGGCCATTTTTATGGATCAAGGGCGGATTGTGGAAGAGGGGGCCGCGAAAGCGCTATTCAGCGAACCGCAGCAGCCACGTACGCGTCAGTTTCTGGAAAAATTTCTGTTACGGTAATAAGCGCGCGATTCCACCCGTGCATTTCATTGAATGGCAATGAGTTTACTTAAGTTAAATTTGCAGGCGGTGGATTAACGCATACAGAATATAAGGACATATTAATGCAGCCCCGCATTGTGCCTGAAAAAACAGGTGGTTTTTCCTTCCTGATGATGTCGTAAAACCCGTCAATAAATCCAATTTATTTCCAGATATCCCGATATTTTATATTCATAATTAAGTTTTATGTGTTATTTTGTTGTATACAAAATAATGATTATTAAAACTCAGGGGTATTACCGGTCGGTATGCAGGAGAAAGATTTTTTTACCTGGCGGCGTGAAGTCATGTCACGTTTTCAGGCGATGACAACGGCAGAAGAGATTTATTCGGAGTTGCAGCGCCAGACGCAGCAGCTGGAATTTGATTATTTTGCGCTTTGCGTACGTCATCCGGTGCCGTTTACACGGCCAAAGATTAGCGTTGAAAGTACGTATCCGCAGGCGTGGATGTCGCACTATCAGGCGGAGAATTACTTCGCCATTGATCCGGTGCTGAAAGCGGAGAATTTCATTCAGGGTCATTTGCCCTGGAGTGATAAGCTTTTTCACGATGCGATGACGCTATGGGATGCCGCGCGCGATCATGGTTTGCGCAAAGGGATATCTCAATGTCTGATGTTACCGAATCACGCCATGGGCTTTCTGTCTGTTTCTCGTAATAATGTGTTTGGCAAGATGATGGCAGACGACGAAATTGAGATGCGCCTGCAAACGCTGGTGCAGATGAGTTTGCTCATGCTCACCCGTCTGGAAAACGAGATGGTGATGGCGCCTGAGATGAAATTCAGTAAACGAGAAAGAGAAATACTGAAGTGGACGGCGGAAGGGAAAACGTCAGCGGAAATCGCGATGATCTTGTCTATTTCCGAAAATACGGTCAATTTCCATCAGAAAAACATGCAGAAGAAATTCAATGCACCGAATAAAACGCAGATTGCTTGCTATGCAGCGGCGACCGGGATGATTTGATTTCTGCGCACCAGACATAAGCGGCTGCCAGGTTACCCGGGCAGCCGTTTCTATTACTGGCGATAAGCTTGTTTAATCTGCTTAACAGTGCTGGAAAACACGGCCGCCTGCGTTTCATCTTCCATCTGGTCGATTTGCTTTTCCATTTTAAGGATGACGCGGCCTGCGTCAGCCTGACCCATTGCCTGCAGCATCAGTGTCATCAATGATTTCAGGCAGGAAACCTCCAGTGCCAGTTCCTTTGCATTATCAGCAGTGGAAAAATCCGGTGTGCTCAATTTATTTTCCTCATTACGTTGTCGCGCAACTGCGCGACGATCACTGTCAAAGCGGCGGAGTATACCATAAGGCCGGCAAAAGATAGCAGTGGTTGTTTTTTGATCGTTGTTGGCTGGTTTATTAAATTAAACTGCTGATGCATTAAAAACACACAGTTTTTGGTTTGTCCGAAAATATATGTTTACTACAGGTTTAGTCAGAGTTAATTGTTGTTACAAATCATTCGGGATAATTATCGATAGCAGAAAAACGATTTTTTGGTAACTTTATGAAAATTGGTGTTTAAGTTTTTTCCCGCTGCGCTTGAGGGCGGAAGAAAAGTTTCCGCTTTTTGCTACTCTAATTTCCAGAAACGAGAGCGAAATCCAGTCGCCACTGTTTTTAGTCGTTCACTGTTAGGTAAAAAAAAGCTAATATACGGTGAATTAGTTTTCAGCAGCGTTATCCCTAATTCCGGAGATACTCCTTTGATCAACGTACTACTTGTTGATGACCATGAACTGGTGCGCGCAGGGATACGACGCATTCTCGAAGATATTAAGGGCATAAGAGTCACAGGCGAGGCCTGTTGTGGTGAGGACGCCATCAAATGGTGTCGCGCCAATTCCGTTGATGTTGTATTGATGGATATGAACATGCCCGGCATTGGCGGTCTTGAAGCCACGCGCAAAATCGCGCGCGGCAATGTCGACACCAAAGTCATTATGCTCACGGTCCACACCGAAAATCCTCTGCCTGCCAAAGTGATGCAGGCTGGCGCAGCGGGCTACCTCAGTAAAGGCGCAGCACCACAGGAAGTGGTTAATGCTATCCGATCTGTCCATTCCGCTCAGCGTTACATCGCCTCTGATATCGCGCAGCAAATGGCGCTTAGCCAAATCGAACCCGAAAAAACAGACTCGCCATTCTCCACTTTGTCTGAGCGCGAATTGCAGATTATGCTGATGATCACAAGAGGCCAGAAGGTCAATGAGATCTCGGAACAGTTACATCTGAGTCCGAAAACGGTGAACAGCTATCGCTACCGGATGTTCAGTAAACTGAACATTCACGGTGACGTCGAATTGACGCACCTTGCCATTCGCCATGGTTTGTGCAATGCGGAGACGTTAACAAGTCAGTGACTGAAGTTTTTGATTCGAAATCATTTCTTAAAACGGTTACCAGTAAACCCGGTGTCTATCGTATGTATGATACCGGCGGTACCGTTATCTATGTAGGTAAAGCGAAAGACCTGAAAAAACGGCTTTCCAGCTATTTTCGCAGCAACCTGGCGTCGCGCAAGACTGAAGCGCTGGTCGCGCAGATCCAGCAAATTGATGTGACCGTTACGCACACGGAAACGGAAGCGCTGCTGCTTGAACATAACTACATCAAGTTGTACCAGCCTCGTTATAACGTGCTGCTGCGTGATGACAAATCCTATCCCTTTATTTTTCTTAGCGCGGATACGCACCCACGCCTGGCGATGCACCGCGGGGCGAAACACGCCAAAGGAGAATATTTCGGCCCTTTCCCGAACGGTTATGCAGTGCGTGAAACCCTGGCGCTCTTACAGAAAATTTTCCCGGTGCGCCAGTGTGAAAATAGTGTTTATCGCAACCGTTCACGCCCGTGTTTGCAATATCAAATTGGCCGTTGCCTTGGGCCATGCGTTGCCGGGTTAGTGAGTGAAGAGGAGTATGCGCAACAGGTGGATTATGTGCGCATGTTCCTGGCGGGCAAAGACGACCAGGTGCTGACGCAGCTTATCGCGCGTATGGAAAAAGCCAGCCAGGCGCTGGAGTTTGAAGAAGCCGCTCGTATTCGCGATCAGATCCAGGCGGTACGCCGTGTGACAGAAAAACAGTTTGTATCCAATACGGGCGATGACCTGGATGTGATTGGCGTCGCGTTTGATGCGGGTATGGCCTGTGTTCATGTGTTGTTTATCCGGCAGGGAAAAGTGCTGGGGAGTCGCAGCTACTTCCCGAAAGTGCCTGGAGGTACGGAACTGGGTGAAGTGGTTGAAACCTTTGTCGGCCAGTTCTATTTGCAGGGAAGCCAGATGCGTACGTTGCCTGGTGAGATCCTGCTGGATTTTAATCTGAGCGATAAAACGCTGCTCAGCGACTCGCTGTCGGAGCTGGCCGGGCGACGCATTAATGTGCAGACAAAACCGCGTGGCGATCGTGCCCGTTATCTGAAGCTGGCGCGCACCAACGCAGCAACGGCGCTCAGCACCAAACTTTCGCAACAGTCCACGGTTCATCAACGTCTTGCTGCGCTGGCCAGCGTACTGGAACTGCCAGAGGTTAAACGTATGGAGTGCTTTGATATCAGTCATACCATGGGAGAACAGACGATTGCGTCCTGCGTGGTGTTTGATGCCAATGGCCCGCTACGTGCAGAGTATCGCCGCTATAACATTACCGGGATCACCCCTGGGGATGATTATGCTGCAATGAACCAGGTACTGCGCCGCCGCTATGGTAAGGCCATTGAGGAGAGTAAAATCCCGGATGTGATTTTAATCGATGGCGGCAAAGGGCAACTGGGGCAGGCGAAAGCGGTTTTTGCCGAGCTTGACGTTCCCTGGGACAAGCATAAACCCTTGCTGTTAGGGGTAGCGAAGGGGGCCGATCGTAAAGCCGGGCTGGAGACGCTGTTCTTCGAATCGGAAGGCGAGGGCTTCAGCCTGCCGCCGGATTCTCCTGCGTTGCATGTTATCCAGCATATTCGCGATGAATCACACGATCATGCGATCAGCGGGCACCGGAAAAAACGTGCGAAAGTGAAAAATACCAGTACGCTGGAGACCATAGAAGGTGTGGGCCCAAAACGCCGCCAGATGTTGCTGAAGTATATGGGCGGTTTGCAAGGGTTACTTAACGCCAGTATTGAAGAAATTGCAAAAGTGCCGGGCATCTCCCAGGGACTGGCAGAAAAGATCTTCTACTCGTTGAAACATTAAGGGCTCTGTAGCAACATAGAGCGAATATCCACGGACAACAGACAGTTAACGCCGCTATGCGATTCAATATCCCTACGTTGCTCACCCTTTTTCGCGTCATCCTGATTCCGTTTTTCGTGCTGGCGTTTTATCTGCCTTTCCAGTGGGCTCCGTTTGTTTGTGCGCTGATTTTCTGCTGCGCCGCGGTGACTGACTGGTTTGATGGTTTTCTGGCACGCCGCTGGAACCAAAGTACACGTTTTGGCGCTTTTCTTGATCCGGTTGCCGATAAAGTTCTGGTGGCGATCGCCATGGTGCTGGTGGCTGAACACTATCATAGCTGGTGGGTAACATTGCCGGCCGCTACGATGATCGCCCGCGAGATCATTATTTCCGCGTTACGTGAATGGATGGCGGAGATGGGGAAACGCAGCCGCGTGGCGGTATCCTGGATCGGGAAAGTCAAAACGACATCACAGATGGTGGCACTGGTGTGGCTACTGTGGCGCCCGAATGTGTGGGTGGAATATGCCGGGGTTGCGTTGTTCTTTGTTGCGGCCGTGCTGACGTTGTGGTCTATGCTGCAATACCTGAATGCAGCGCGCGGCGATTTGCTTGATCAGTGATCGTTTCGTCGTAATTTTCAGCAAACGATCTGCCTTTTGAAAAATATCGTTGACTCAGTGCGTCAGGTAAGTAGAATGCAACGCATCGGAAGGCAGCGTAGCTCGTCAGAAGATAATAAAATCAAGTGATTAGAACAATACTTGATAATGCGGGAATAGCTCAGTTGGTAGAGCACGACCTTGCCAAGGTCGGGGTCGCGAGTTCGAGTCTCGTTTCCCGCTCCAGTTTAAGGTATCGGCTATTTTAGCGGATGCAGGCTGAAAAGCTGAAGAATCTGGCGCGTTAGCAAAGCGGTTATGTAGCGGATTGCAAATCCGTCTAGTCCGGTTCGACTCCGGAACGCGCCTCCAATTTCTTCCCGAAGCCCGGATGGTGGAATCGGTAGACACAAGGGATTTAAAATCCCTCGGCGTTCGCGCTGTGCGGGTTCAAGTCCCGCTCCGGGTACCATTGGGAAACACCAGAATAATCAAAGCAATAAGCAGTGTCGTTAAACCACCGAAAGGTGGTTTTTTTGTGCCTGTAATTTGCTGTCCCCATAAAAAACGCGCGAGCCATACTATGCTCGCACGTTTTCTTTATTGCTACCGTCAGCCCACTTCCGGCAGTATCCCGGCAACGATAGAAAATTGAATAGCGATAATGGCGATACCCGCGGCAAAAATCAGGCACAGCGCTGGTCTACCGCCCAGCACATGGTATTCTCCCTGCGGATGATGTTTACGGCTTTGCCAGGCCAGCATTGACGGCAACAGCAGCGCAAGCACAGAGAGCGCGACACCAGCATAACCCAGCGCCATTACAAACCCGCGGGGATAAAACAGAGCAAATGCCAGCGGGGGCAGAAAGGTGATCAGGCCTGTTTGCAGGCGACCGGGAGCGTTATTGCGACGCTGGAAAAGGTCGGCGAGATAGTCGAATAATCCAAGCGAGACCCCCAGAAACGACGTTGCCAGCGCCAGATCAGCAAAGAGATGCACAGCCAGCTCAACATGGGGAGAGGCGACAACTTCGCGTAACGCCTGCAACAGACCGTTCAGACCAGCCTGGCTGGCCAGCAGCCCGAGGAAGGTAGACGAATCAATGCTACCGAGCGTGGCAAGTTGCCAGAAAATGTAAGCAACCAGTGGAATGGCGCTGCCAGTGATGAAAATCCCGCGCAGTTTCCGAATATTGCCGCTCATATAACTGACGATACTGGGCACGCTGCCGTGAAAACCAAACGAGGTGAAAATCACTGGCATTGCCGACAAGGCCAGACCTTTTTCCAGTGGCAGGGTTAACAAATTGGCCTGATGCACATGCGGCATCAACAACGCCAGCATAACCACCAGGAAAATGATCTTCGCGCTGAACAGAATACGGTTAAACAGATCGACCAGGGAAGTGCCAATGCATACAACGCCTCCGGCAATAACGGTGAACATCAGTACACCTGCGGTAGGGGAGAGCTGCAAATCGAACCATTGATTAAGACTTGAGGCCAGTAATTCGCCCGCGCCGCTAATATAAGCCGCCGTAAGAGCATACATCAAAAACATCATGCTAAAACCGGTAACCCACTGCCCGTAGCGCCCCAGATAGCGCCGTGCCAGCGACCCAAGCCCGGTGTCCGCCGGAACGTGCTGGTAAACTTCCAGCAGCAACAGCGCGGTGTAGCACATCACTCCCCACAGCGTAAACAGTAAAACCAACGTAGTGGCAAACCCCACTCCTGCTGCCGCCAGCGGCATTGCCAACATTCCTGCACCAATGGTGGTGCCGGCAACGATAAAAACACTTCCAAGTGTCCGATTTTTCACGCTTTCCTCTGTAATAACACGCACAACCAATTCAATATGCCGCGCAGAGTAAGGGAATTCAGTGATTTCGTCAAACGACCGTTACACAGTGTGTAATTATATGTTTACGGATGCGATTGTCGGTCATCTGCCTAAGGAGATCCGGGGATTTGACTACTTCATCAGGGGAATAGGTTTGCACGACAATTCACAGTAATTTAAAAAAACGATAACGTATAAAAAAAGAGGAAGCGGATGCAGCGTGTCAATCCCTGCATGGCAAGGTGGTCGCGCAACGGAAATTTACTGTGTCACGGTCACTGGATCATTAGCTGGATGGATAAGCCGGTCAATTTGCCCGAATCGCGGCGAGAGAAAGATATGGGCACGTGGGCCATCTATTCCGTTATTGATCCCGATGATGAGACATTTGCGCAGGGACTGGAAGAAGACGCGTGGATTATCGAAAATGTCGACTGGCTAACCGATCTGTTCTATGCCCATGATATTGCGCTGGAAACGGAAAACTACCGTTATTTTTATCAGGCGGTCAATAAGCAGGACTGGCGATGTACCAGCTGTGCCGGATGCATGTAAACCTGTCTTAGCGCAACATTAGCCCTTAATGTTGCGTTTATTATGCATCTTTTTGAGGAGGATTTATGGCATCGGTTCACGGTCATGAAGTACTGAATATGATGATTGCATCGGGCGAGCACTATTCAAATGAGAGTCTGGCGGCGGCAATTATCGCCCGTTTTGGCGCGGATACGCGTTTTCATACGTGCTCAGCCGAGGGAATGACAGCGATGGAACTGGTTGCGTTTCTTGCAGCCAAAGGAAAATTTATTCCTGTTGAAGACGGCTTTTCCACTCACGAAAGTAAAATCTGTAACCATTAATAATGCGGGCGGCAAAGAGAAACCTTACCGCCCGTTTAATTAATTCTGTGCGTCGAGTGTAGCCAGCTCTTTATCGACGAAATAGAGACCTTCACCACTTTTACCGACCAGCGATAATTTATCGATCACCGATTTAAACAGTTTCTCTTCTTCGTGCTGCTCCGCCACATACCATTGCAGGAAATTAAAGGTTGGATAATCTTGCGAGGTCATTGCAACGTGGGCCAGTTCGTTAATTTTTTGCGTAATCAGCTGCTCGTGTTCATATGTCGCACGGAACAGAACATCCAGCGAAGCATAGTCTGCGACCGGCGATTCAATCGCGTTGATACGCGGGAGACTTCCGGTATCTGTCAGATAGTCGAACAGGCGTTGCATATGGGTCATTTCTTCCTGCGCATGACGGCGCAGAAATGCGGCCGCGCCTTCGAAACTGTGGAAACTGCACCATGCGCTCATTTGTTGATAGAGCAGGGAAGAAAACAGTTCCAGATTCATTTGTTCATTTAATTTTTCAATCATCTCTGCTTTTAACATGGTGCGCTCCAGGAAATAAACCATTGATATAAGAGCGCTCACTATAATTTGTTATTTAATTATTTGCAAAAGGTAAAATAAAAAATACATCTCTTAAAAAGAGAATGAGAATAACACGCATTGCGCCGCAGTAATAAATAAATGAGAATTGTTTTGATTATTAATAAAAGAAAAAGCCAGCGTATTTTCGCTGGCTCGGGGAATTACCAGGTGGGCGTTGTATGATTAAAAGCCATGCCGCGACACTGGTATTGCAGCGTCACTGTTTTGTTCATGCAGGCAGAACCGCTGATCAGGCTACAGGTTTCTACCGGTTTGCCATAAAAGAAGGCGGTGGCGTACCCCATCTGCTGGCACTGTCTATTTGCCGTCCTTTGCGCGTCGTTTTGATCATAGGTTGCGTTTTGCATCATCTGCTGGTCAAAGCTCAGACGCACCAACCCACTGGTGGTATCCACTTCACTGATTTTTGCCTCTTTGGTGATGGTACAGCCACTAAGCAGCACCAGCGAGGCAACTAAAGCAATTGTTTTCATGAAATCGCCCTGATTCATTTTGGCATGATCTCATCTTATCGTGTTGATTTGGAGGCAATCGATGGAATAGCCAGCGGAACTGCCGCTATTCATTGAAACGGTCAGGCGATCCGATTGCGGAGGATTTCTACAGACGGGTAAAACTGTGAGCGGCATTTTGATTTTTAAAACCATTTTTCATTAAATTTGAAAGTATGTTTGCCAGGTAGTAAGGTTTACTCAACCTTTGCTATCTGACTCATGCTTACAGGAGATCAAAAATGAAAATTGCACTGATGATGGAAAACAGCCAGGCGGCGAAGAACGCCATCATTCTTAAAGAGTTGAAAACCGTTGCTGATGAGAAGGACTTCCCGGTATTCAACGTAGGAATGAGTGACGAAAATGACCATCATCTGACCTACATCCATCTGGGGATTATGGCCAGCATTCTGCTTAATTCTAAAGCGGTTGACTTCGTGGTTACCGGTTGCGGCACCGGGCAGGGCGCGCTGATGTCGCTGAATATCCATCCGGGCGTGGTGTGTGGCTACTGTATCGATCCGGCTGATGCCTTCCTGTTCGCGCAGATCAACAATGGTAACGCGTTGGCACTGCCATTCGCTAAAGGCTTTGGCTGGGGGGCAGAACTCAACGTGCGCTTTATCTTTGAAAAAGCGTTCACTGGCCGTAAAGGTGAAGGCTATCCGCCGGAGCGTAAAGAACCGCAGGTGCGTAACGCGGGTATTCTGAATCAGGTTAAGGCCGCTGTGGTAAAAGAGAATTATCTTGATACCTTGCGCGCGATTGACCGTGAACTGGTGAAAACCGCCGTTTCGGGTGAACGCTTCCAGCAGTGCTTCTTTGAAAACTGCCAGAACAAAGAGATCGAAGCGTTCGTTCGCAACGTTCTCGCCTGATGATCAGCAGGCCGCAATGCACCATTGCGGTCTGTTTTACGCCGCTTTTTCCTGCAATACCGCGCTGCGCGCATGTTTTATCAGCCGTAGCGTGTCCACCATCCCGACCCGGCCAATCAGTGCGATACAGACGAACACCCGTCGAAAGCTCCATCCTGCCTTCTGCGAAGGGGCTTTCAGTCATTCATCTTCCTGCTGCCTGAAAAAATATTTGATAATGACAAACAAATTTTTAAAGTGCTAACCGGCTGATTTATGATTCTGTTTTTAACAAAACTGCTGCATCTCTGTTTTTTGAAACGTGATTTCTATCACATAAGGCTTGATTTATGTGATGGGGGTCATATTATGTACGCATTGAAACGTAACGCCTGCATAACACATCGCCGGAGTAACAAATGAAACTGCGTAAGATTCTGAAGCACATGTTCGAAACCTATTGCAAAACCTTCAAAGACGTCCCGCCAGGCGCGATGTTCTGATGATAAAAAACCTGCTGAGGCAGGTTTTTTTATGCCCGCAATCCGTTACGTTTGCCCGGCAAAACTACTTTTAGCGGGCAATTCCCGGTACTATGAGGCCCTTTATAAAAGGAGCTTCTTATGTCGCAAAATCTCTCTGTTGACCAGGAATTGGTATCGGACGTTGTAGCCTGCCAATTGGTGATCAAACAAATCCTTGACGTCATCGACGTTATCGCGCCGGTTGAAGTGCGTGAAAAAATGTCTAACCAGCTAAAAACGATTGATTTTACCAACAATGCCGCCGCTGCCGACCCGGTTACGCGCCGTGCAATCCAAAAAGCGATTGCTTTGATTGAGCTGAAGTTCACCCCACAAGGCGAAGCCCACTGATTTATCACCCAACAATATCGCCATCCTGGGGGCTGACTGCCTGGGTTGTGACGAAACAAAGATTTTGAAACGCTGTTTTGATCAACAATACCCTCCGTCTGGTTAACTAACCTTCAACGTGAGGAGTCAGAGATGAAAAAAGTGGCGGTGTTGTTGGCGCCCGGTTTTGAAGAAGCGGAAGCGATAATTACCATTGATATCTTACGCCGCCTGAATATTGAGGTGGAAACGTTGGCCTGTGCAGGATCCCGGGCGGTTGTAAGTTATCACGCGATCCCCATGGTCGCAGACAGCACACTCAGTGAACGTATGGACGCGCTTTACGACGCTGTTGTATTGCCAGGTGGTCCGCAGGGCAGTGTGAATCTTGCCGCCAGTAAAGAGGTGGTGCTTTTTGTTGAGCGCCATGATGCGGCAGGCAAACTGATTTGTCCTATCTGCTCTGCAGCCGCCCGTGTACTGGGTGGCAATGGTTTACTGAAAGGTCGACGCTATGTGTGCTCAGGCGATCTGTATGAAACCGTGGCGGATGGCGTGTACGTCGATGCATCCGTGGTCGAAGACGGCAATCTGATCAGTGGCAAAGGATTAGGGCTGGCTTTCGATTTTGCTTTTACCGTCGCCGCCCGTTTACTGGGTGACGTAACATCGGCGCGAGATCACGCCGATCATATCTACTATAGCTGGTAATGTTCCTGCCCGGATGAGACCTGCATTCGGGCACAAGGATAAGCTGGCTGGCCTTATGGATAATTCTGCTTTTACCTTTTCGATTTGTCCGACAATAACCTCCGTTTTTATGTGCAATATCGCTGAATTTATGTACGGAATTACTGTAATTCAGCGGTGTGATGGCGCTCTCCTATGGAGAATCAATTTCCCGCTAAAACTATTTCCAGCAAAGAGGTCCAGGGATTCATGGATTCTAATGCCTTGTTTTATGAACTTTTAAAGATGCCGATTTTTTATTTTCCCTACATAAAAGAAAGCTGAAGCTGGAGTTTACCATGCACAAATTCACTAAAGCGCTGGCGGCCATCGGTCTGGCTGCCGTTATGTCACAATCCGCTATCGCTGAAACAATGAAGCTGGGTTTTCTGGTGAAACAACCGGAAGAACCCTGGTTCCAGACAGAATGGAAATTCGCTGATAAGGCAGGTAAAGATTTAGGCTTTGAAGTGATTAAAATTGCAGTGCCGGACGGCGAAAAAACGCTGAACGCCATCGATAGCCTCGCAGCCAGCGGTGCGAAAGGGTTTGTTATCTGTACGCCGGATCCAAAACTGGGATCGGCCATTGTCGCTAAAGCGCGCGGATACGATATGAAAGTCATCGCCGTCGATGACCAGTTCGTTAATGCCAAAGGCGAACCGATGACCAGCGTTCCGTTGGTGATGATGGCAGCAAGTGAAATTGGCGCCCGCCAGGGTCAGGAACTCTACAAAGAGATGCAAAAACGCGGCTGGAATGTGAAAGATACCGCCGTTATGGCCATTACCGCGAATGAGCTGGATACCGCGCGCCGCCGCACGACCGGTTCTATGGATGCGTTGAAAAAAGCCGGTTTCCCTGAAAAGCAGATCTACCAGGTCCCCACCAAATCTAACGATATCCCGGGCGCATTCGATGCCGGTAACTCCCTGTTAGTTCAACACCCGGAAGTCAAACACTGGCTGGTACTGGGTATGAACGATAACACCGTTCTTGGCGGCGTACGTGCAACTGAAGGGCAGGGCTTTAAAGCAGCCGATGTGATTGGTATCGGTATTAACGGTGTCGATGCGGTGAGCGAACTGTCGAAAGCGCAGGCCACCGGCTTCTTTGGTTCTCTGCTGCCCAGCCCGGACGTACACGGTTATAAAACCAGTGAGCTGCTGTACAACTGGGTAACCAAAGGCGTTGAACCTGCGAAATTTACAGCGGTGACAGATGTCGTACTGATCACCCGCGATAACTTCAAAGAAGAGCTGGCGAAAAAAGGACTGTAATTCTCTGTTGGTTGTGCTCCCCGCGTTGGCGGGGAGCCAGACGTACAATGAACTGCTTTACGGAGACGGTATGCAACAGTCTACCCCTTATCTCTCTTTTCGCGGCATCGGCAAGACATTTCCCGGTGTGAAAGCGCTCAGTGAGATCAGTTTTGATTGCCACGCCGGGCAAGTCCATGCCCTGATGGGTGAAAACGGCGCAGGCAAATCGACACTTTTAAAAATTCTTAGCGGCAACTATGCGCCGACCACCGGAACCTTGGTGATCAAAGGTGAAGAGGTCTCTTTTGCCGATACTACGGCAGCACTGAACGCCGGGGTGGCGATTATTTACCAGGAATTGCACCTGGTACCTGAAATGACCGTTGCCGAGAATATCTATCTCGGACAACTGCCCCATAAAGGCGGCATCGTAAATCGTTCGCTGCTGAATTACGAAGCGGGTTTGCAGCTTCAACACCTGGGTCTGGATATCGACCCGCAAACGCCGCTGAAATATCTCTCTATTGGGCAGTGGCAAATGGTGGAGATTGCCAAGGCGCTGGCGCGCAATGCCAAAATTATCGCTTTTGACGAACCCACCAGTTCGCTGTCGGCGCGCGAAATCGACAACCTGTTCCGCGTGATCCGCGAACTGCGCAAAGAAGGACGAGTGATCCTGTATGTTTCGCACCGCATGGAAGAAATTTTCGCTCTGAGCGACGCGATTACCGTCTTTAAAGATGGCCGCTATGTGCGCACCTTTACCGATATGCAGCAGGTCAACCATGACCAACTGGTGCAGGCGATGGTCGGGCGCGATCTGGGGGATATTTACGGCTGGCAGCCGCGAGAATATGGCGAGGAACGCCTGCGTCTCGAACAGGTCAAAGCGCCGGGTGTCCGGACGCCGATTAGCCTGAGCGTACGCAGCGGTGAAATCGTCGGCCTGTTCGGGCTGGTAGGTGCCGGGCGCAGCGAGCTGATGAAAGGCTTGTTTGGCGGAACACGCATCACGGAAGGGCGCGTGTTCATTGATGGTGAGGCAGTGAATATTCAGAAACCGGCACATGCCATCCATGCCGGTATGATGCTGTGCCCGGAAGATCGCAAAGCGGAGGGCATCATCCCGGTTCATTCGGTGCAGGAAAACATCAATATCAGTGCCCGCCGCAAATATATCCGCGCCGGTTGCCTGATCGATAATGGCTGGGAAAGCCAGAACGCCGAGCACCATATTCGTTCGCTCAACATCAAAACACCGAGTGCGAATCAGCTGATTATGAATCTTTCCGGCGGAAACCAGCAGAAAGCCATTTTGGGCCGTTGGCTCTCCGAAGAGATGAAAGTGATTTTGCTGGATGAGCCAACCCGCGGCATTGATGTCGGGGCAAAACATGAAATCTATAACGTGATTTATGCGCTGGCGTCCCGGGGGGTTGCGGTGTTGTTCGCCTCAAGCGATCTGCCGGAGGTGCTGGGCGTTGCCGACCGCATTGTTGTCATGCGGGAAGGCGAAATCGCCGGTGAGCTGTTACACGGTCAGGGCGATGAACAGCAGGCGCTGAGCCTCGCGATGCCTAAAGTTAGTCAGGCTGTCGCCTGAGTGAGGAGAAAATGATGTCATCTTTAACTACGTCCCGCGCAACAAAGTCGACTTTCAGTTTCGGTCGTATCTGGGATCAGTTTGGCATGCTGGTGGTTTTCGCCGTGCTGTTTATTGGCTGCGCCGTTTTTGTGCCGAACTTTGCCACTTTCGTCAATATGAAAGGGCTGGGGCTGGCCATTTCCATGTCGGGCATGGTCGCCTGCGGTATGTTATTTTGCCTGGCTTCCGGCGATTTTGACCTCTCTGTCGCCTCCGTTATTGCCTGTGCTGGTGTCACCACGGCAGTGGTCATTAACATGACAGAAAGCCTGTGGATTGGCGTCTTTGCGGGTTTGCTGCTTGGCATCATCAGCGGGTTAATCAACGGATTTGTGATTGCACGTTTAAAAATTAACGCCCTGATCACGACGCTTGCCACCATGCAAATTGTGCGCGGGCTGGCCTATATTATCTCTGATGGTAAAGCGGTGGGCATTGAAGACGAACGCTTCTTCACGCTGGGCTATGCCAACTGGCTTGGATTGCCTGCGCCTATCTGGTTGACCGTTGGATGCCTGATTATTTTTGGTTTCCTGCTGAACAAGACCACCTTTGGTCGTAATACCCTGGCGATAGGCGGTAATGAAGAGGCTGCACGACTGGCCGGGGTGCCGGTCGTCAGAACCAAAATTATCATCTTTGTGCTGTCTGGTCTGGTATCGGCAGCAGCGGGGATTATCCTTGCCTCGCGCATGACCAGCGGCCAGCCAATGACCTCAATAGGCTATGAACTGATCGTGATTTCAGCCTGCGTGCTGGGGGGCGTGTCTCTGAAAGGGGGGATTGGTAAAATTTCTTACGTGGTAGCGGGGATTTTGATCCTCGGCACCGTGGAAAATGCCATGAACCTGCTGAATATTTCGCCGTTCTCGCAATATGTGGTGCGTGGTTTGATTCTGCTGGCGGCTGTTATTTTCGACCGCTACAAACAAAAAGCCAAACGTACCGTTTGATACATCCCGCAGAAATTCCCGACACAAACTTTCAGTTTACGTCCACTCCTTACCAGCCGCTAATCCGGCTGGTAAGTCATGCTTAAAATGGCGAGCAGCGTCACACTGTCTATACTTACATGGCTAATGAAAATGAGATGTTTTTGAAAAAAGACGCTCATCATAACTGTAAGGAGGAAACCAGGGTGGAAGACGCATTATCTGTACCGCCTCTCTTTTCCGGTAATTTTGCCTTTTTTTTCGATTTGGATGGCACCCTCGCGGGCATTAAACCGCATCCGGACGATGTCTGTGTCCCGGATGATGTGCTGGCGAGACTTGCATTGCTTGCAGAGATGAACGACGGTGCGCTGGCGTTGATTTCAGGGCGTTCAATTGCCGAGCTGGAAAGGCTCGCCAGACCGTACAACTTCCCCCTCGCCGGGGTGCATGGGGCGGAACGCCGCGATATCAATGGTCAAACCGAACGGGTGACGTTACCAGAAAATGTATTGCTGCCGCTGGAACGTGAGCTCCGGCAGGGGGTATCAACGCTGGGTGGCGTTGAATTGGAAGCCAAAGGGATGGCGTTTGCTCTGCATTACCGCCAGGCGCCGCAGCATGAGGATGCGGTGTTTGCTCTGGCAAAAAAAATGGTCACACGCTTCCCGCAGTTGGCTATGCAACCGGGAAAATGCGTAGTGGAGCTGAAACCGTCCGGTATTCATAAAGGCGCGGCGATTGAGGCTTTTTTAAAAACTCCTCCGTTTAGCGGCAGAAAACCTGTGTTTGTCGGGGACGATCTTACCGATGAGCATGGTTTCATTGTCGTTAACCGGCTGGGAGGCGTGTCGATTAAAGTCGGTGCCGGGGCAACCCAGGCAAAATGGCGGCTGGGAAGCGTCAGCGACGTGCACCAGTGGCTTGAACGTATTGCCGACTATCAACAACAAGAACAACGGGCGCTAACAAACAGGAGAGATGACTATGAGTCGCTTAGTCGTAGTATCTAATCGTATTGCACCGCCTGATAATAAAAAAGCCAGCGCTGGCGGGCTGGCTGTAGGGATTCTGGGCGCATTAAAAGCAACCGGTGGATTGTGGTTTGGCTGGAGCGGTGAGATTGGTGATGAGGACCAGCCGTTAAATAAGGTCACCAAGGGCAATATTACCTGGGCCTCTTTTAACCTCAGTGAAGCGCATTACGAGCAATATTATTCGCAGTTTTCCAACGCCGTATTGTGGCCTGCTTTTCATTACCGCCTGGATTTGGTGAATTACCAGCGCGAATCCTGGGAAGGGTATCAGGAGGTGAACGCCCTGTTAGCGGACAAGCTTCTGCCATTGCTGAAGCCAGATGATATTCTGTGGATCCACGACTACCATCTGTTGCCTTTCGCCAGCGAATTACGGCAGCGTGGGGTTAATAACCAGATTGGTTTTTTCCTGCATATTCCATTCCCGACGCCGGAAATCTTCAACGCTTTGCCACCGCATGCGGAATTGCTGGAGCAGATGTGTGATTACGATCTTATTGGCTTCCAGACCGAAAGCGACAGACTGGCGTTTCTTGACAGCCTGTCGGTTCAGACCCGTCTTACTACGCGCAGCGGTAAAAACCATGTAGCGTGGGGGAAAAATTTCCGTACCGAAGTTTACCCGATTGGAATTGAGCCAAAAGAGATTGCACAGCAGGCCGCCGGGCCATTGCCAACAAAGCTGGCGCAACTGAAGAACGAACTTAAAAATGTGAAGAATATCTTTTCGGTAGAACGTCTGGATTACTCCAAAGGGCTGCCGGAGCGTTTCCTTGCCTATGAAACGCTGCTGGAGAAGTATCCCCAGCATCACGGCAAAATCCGTTATACGCAGATTGCACCTACCTCAAGGGGGGAAGTACAGGCGTATCAGGATATTCGTCATCAGCTGGAAACCGAGGCCGGGCGCATTAACGGCAAATACGGGCAGCTTGGCTGGACGCCGCTCTATTACCTGAATCAGCATTTTGACCGCAAGGTTCTGATGAAAGTGTTCCGATATGCGGAAGTCGGACTGGTAACGCCCCTGCGAGATGGCATGAATCTGGTGGCGAAGGAGTATGTTGCGGCTCAGGATCCTGCCAATCCGGGGGTACTTATCCTGTCGCAATTTGCCGGCGCGGCAAATGAGCTGACCTCTGCGTTGATAGTAAACCCCTATGACAGGGATGATGTGGCCGCAGCGATGGATAGAGCGCTCAGAATGCCGCTTGCTGAGCGTATTTCACGCCATGCGGAGATGCTGGAGATCATCAAAGAGAATGATATAGACCACTGGCAACAGAGGTTTATTAGCGATTTAAAGCGCGTCACGCCACGTAGCACCCAAAGCCAGCTACAAAATAAAGTGGCGACCTTTCCTAAGCTGGCGTAACGACAAAGGCTCCCGTAAGGGCGGGGGCCTGCTACTTCGTTAATGCCACTAATAACACATCGACCTCGCTGGTGCTGACAATGCTCTTCGCGGAACAGGCGGCACGCGAGAAAAACGTCTGGTTATGGTTCCCGCACAATACTAAATCGACAGCCTGCTTGCGGCAGGTATGCAGAATATGTTCGCTTAGTTCACCTGAGGCAATGATCACGCGTTCGATTGGATAACCCGCGCTGCTAACAAGTTCATCCATAAATTGTTGTGTCTCTTCCTGTATGACTTCGCGCACGTTTTCCATCATTGGTGCCGCGAGTTGATTATACAGTTCAGGATCGGCTGCAAGGGTAATGAGGGTGATGCGGGCGTTGAAAGGACGGGCGATATCGATAGCTTTTGCCAGCAATTGCCGGCTTTCTGGCGTGACCGCCACCGCGACCAGAAGATGAGCATAAGACATGTCTCTCTCCCCGATTTGAATCAAATTTTTCTCACCATTACTCCCTTTCTGCAGGCAGTGCAACCCGGAAATATTGCTGCGATGTGAAGGTTATCATAAATATTCATTAATTATTCTTACGTAACGGCATGGTCGCGGTTTGAGCGGGTTAATCGAATTTAAAATCTTATCTAAAATTAAGAGAATTTCAGATCAAATTGTTAAATTATTGATAGCAATGACTAAGTGTTTCTGAATGATAACGTAGCTGTATTATGTAGCCACACTTAAAAGGTAATCTATTGTTTTTTATTGGTTTTTGTTTTTGTGTCTTTTGTAGATACATTTGTCTGGATGTAAATGACGCAGCAGGGTAAACCTCCGACCAGTCAACAATGTTTAGGCTCAGGGTTGCATGAGTATTCGTGAGAAAGGAATAGAAAAGGTGCTCAATCGGCCAAAAAAACATCAAATATGAAGCGTGACTGATAGATTTATTGCCCAGAATCACTTAAATTATGTGATCTGGATCACAAAAATTTCAAAATTTCACACGAGTCAGATTGTATGTGGCATCACCTACGAGTACAGTTGCGTCGAATTAGGAAAAATCTTAGTTCTTTGTAAGAAATGATTAAGAACTTAGCAGGGCATAAACATTTGAGCGAAGCGCCCATGCACATGCGATCCTAAGTCAGTTATGCATTTAGCCTTTCTTTTTTTATACCGGGTTTTTTCCCGGCGACATCACGGGGTGCGGCTCAGCCGCATAAGATACAAGTTGGTTATTCGGGATGGGAAAAATGCATACATCCGAGTTGCTGAAACATGTTTACGACATCAACCTGTCGTATTTACTCCTTGCTCAGCGTTTGATTAGCCAGGACAAAGCGTCCGCAATGTTCCGTCTTGGCATTAACGAAGAAATGGCTACCACACTGGGTGAGTTAACCCTTCCGCAAATGGTTAAACTGGCTGAAACTAACCAGCTGATCTGCCAGTTCCGTTTTGACAATCACCAGACTATTACTCGTCTGACCCAGGAATCACGCGTGGATGACTTACAGCAAGTCCACACCGGGATTTTACTTTCCACTCGCCTGCTTAATGAGTCTTCTCAGACCGGCGACGCGGCCAGAAAGAAAAGGGCGTAAAGATGAGCGAAAAAAGCATTGTTCAGGAAGCCCGCGACATCCAGTTAGCAATGGAACTGATCACGCTGGGCGCACGTTTGCAAATGCTGGAAAGTGAGACGCAACTGAGCCGTGGGCGTCTCATTAAACTCTATAAAGAGTTGCGTGGTAGCCCGCCGCCAAAAGGTATGCTGCCATTTTCCACTGACTGGTTCATGACCTGGGAGCAGAATATCCATGCATCCATGTTCTGTAACGCCTGGCAATTTTTACTGAAAACAGGCTTGTGCAGCGGTGTTGATGCGGTCATCAAAGCATACCGACTCTATCTCGAACAATGCCCTCAAGCTGAGGAAGGACCACTGTTGGCGCTGACCCGCGCCTGGACGCTGGTTCGTTTCGTGGAAAGCGGAATGCTGGAGTTGTCTCGCTGTAATTGCTGCGGTGGTAATTTTATTACGCATGCACACCAGCCGGTTGGTAGTTTCGCCTGCAGTTTATGCCAGCCGCCGTCTCGCGCGGTAAAAAGACGTAAACTTTCCCGCGATGCTGCCGATATTATTCCACAACTGCTGGATGAACAGATCGATCAGGCTGTTTGACCGAATCAGGTGGAAAACACTCCAGCAGCGGTGCAGTAATGCCGCTGCTTTTTTTTGCCTCCGATTCGTTAACCCTCTGAAATGTTTATCCCTAGCCTTAGTCATTAGCAGAAGGATGATGTCGTGCTTATCGTATTAGGTTACCTGGTTGTTCTTGGCGCAGTCTTAGGCGGTTACATGATGACCGGCGGGCACCTTGGAGCACTGTATCAGCCGTCGGAACTGATCATCATCGGTGGTGCGGGTGTTGGTGCGTTTATCGTTGGTAACAATGGTAAAGCCATCAAAGGAACGATGAAAGCATTGCCTTTGTTATTTCGCCGTTCGAAATACACCAAAAGCATGTATATGGACTTGCTGGCGCTGCTCTATCGCCTGATGGCGAAATCACGTCAACAGGGTATGTTCTCTCTGGAGCGTGATATTGAAAACCCCAAAGAGAGCGAGATTTTTGCCAGTTATCCACGGATTCTCGCGGACGCAACCATGCTTGAATTTATCGTGGATTACCTGCGACTCATCATCAGCGGCAACATGAACACCTTCGAAATTGAAGCGCTGATGGATGAAGAGATCGAAACACACGAAAGCGAAGCCGAAGTTCCGGCGAATGCGCTGGCGGCGGTAGGGGATTCTCTCCCGGCATTCGGTATCGTCGCGGCGGTAATGGGCGTGGTACACGCACTGGCGTCGGCGGATCGTCCGGCAGCTGAGCTGGGGGCGTTGATTGCTCACGCGATGGTGGGGACGTTTCTCGGTATTCTGCTGGCGTACGGTTTTATCTCTCCGCTGGCCAGTGTACTGCGCCAGAAGAGCGCTGAAACTGCCAAGATGATGCAGTGCGTGAAGATCACATTGCTGTCGAACCTTAACGGTTACGCACCGCCAATTGCGGTTGAGTTTGGTCGTAAAACGCTGTACTCCAGTGAACGTCCGTCGTTTGTTGAACTGGATGAACACGTGCGTGCGGTGAGAAACCCTAACCAACAGACGACGACTGAGGACGCATGAAAAATCAGTCCCATCCAATCGTTGTTGTAAAACGAAAAAAACATAAAGGCCACGGCGGCGGCAGTCACGGTTCCTGGAAGATAGCCTATGCCGACTTTATGACGGCGATGATGGCGTTCTTCCTGGTGATGTGGTTGATCTCCATCTCCAGCCCGAAAGAACTGATCCAGATTGCGGAATATTTCCGCACGCCGCTGGCAACTGCGGTCACGGGTGGGCCGAGAATTTCTAATAGCGACAGTCCGATTCCGGGCGGTGGCGATGACTACACACAGCAAAAGGGCGAAATACAAAAACAGCCCAACATTGATGATTTGAAAAAACGCATGGAGCAATCGCGCCTGAGTAAATTGCGCGGTGATCTGGACCAGTTAATTGAAGCCGATCCCAAACTGCGTGCGTTACGTCCGCATCTGAAAATCGACCTGGTACAGGAAGGGCTACGCATTCAGATTATCGACAGCCAGAACCGGCCGATGTTTAAGACCGGCAGTGCGGAGGTTGAGCCCTATATGCGTGATATTTTACGGGCGATTGCGCCAATACTAAATGGGATCCCCAACAGGATCAGCCTGTCGGGCCATACCGATGATTTCCCTTACGCTAATGGCGAGAAAGGGTACAGCAACTGGGAGCTTTCCGCCGACCGCGCCAACGCGTCGCGCCGTGAGCTGGTTGCCGGAGGGCTGGACAATGGCAAGATCCTCAGGGTGGTCGGCATGGCAGCAACAATGCGCATGGCTGACGCAGGTCCGGATGAAGCAATCAACCGCCGAATTAGTCTTTTGGTTCTTAATAAGCAAGCAGAACAGGCCATTCTGCATGAAAACGCCGAAAGTCAGAATGCGCCAGTAAGCGCGATTACACAGCCAGAGGTAGCGGGTGCAACCGCGCCAGCGTCTCCGGCAGCAGTTTCCACATCGCCACAAGCCGAACCGAGGTGATAGCGTGAGCATGGATATTAGCGATTTTTATCAGACATTTTTTGATGAAGCTGACGAGTTGTTGGCCGATATGGAACAACACTTGTTGGATTTGGTGCCTGAAGCACCGGATTCAGAACAGCTCAACGCCATCTTTCGTGCTGCGCACTCAATAAAAGGTGGTGCTGGCACATTTGGCTTCACCATCTTGCAGGAAACCACCCATTTAATGGAAAACCTGCTTGATGAGGCGCGGCGTGGAGAGATGCAGCTCAACACCGATATTATCAACCTGTTTTTGGAAACCAAAGATATTATGCAGGAACAGCTCGACGCCTATAAAAGCTCGCAAGAGCCAGATGCCGCCAGCTTTGAATACATCTGCAATGCTCTGCGCCAGCTGGCGTTGGAAGCAAAAGGAGAGGTTGTTCCCGCCGCTGCGAGCGCCGCGAAACTCTCCGTTGTTGATGCTGCTGCACCGGAATCTGAAACCACAGCCGCGCCGGCCGCTGAAAGCGACGGTAAACTGCGTATTGTTCTGTCTCGCCTGAAAGAGAGCGAAATTGGATTGCTGGAAGAGGAACTGAGCAATCTGGGTACGCTCAGCGATGTCGTGAAGGGCACTGATACCCTGAGTGTGACGCTCGATAGCGGGGTTGGCGAAGACGATATCATTGCGGTGCTGTGCTTTGTGATTGAAGCCGACCAAATCGCCTTTGAAAAATCCGCGGCGGCATCTGCGCCTGCTGCAGCCGAAACGGCGGCAGCTGCTACTGCGGCTGCCGACAACGCTGCAGAAGCGACGTCGCAAGCAGTTGTGCCAGTAGTGAAACCTGCTGCGGCGCCTGCGTTGAAAGCGGTGGCGAAAGAGCAACCGGCTGGTCGTGAAAAACCCGCTGCTCGCGCCAGCGAATCCACCAGTATTCGTGTTGCCGTTGAGAAAGTAGACCAACTGATTAACCTGGTGGGTGAGCTGGTTATTACCCAGTCAATGTTGGCACAGCGTTCCAACGAGCTGGATCCGGTCACCCATGGCGATCTGATCACCAGTATGAGTCAGCTTCAGCGCAACGCTCGCGACCTGCAGGAATCGGTAATGTCCATCCGTATGATGCCGATGGAGTATGTCTTCAGCCGTTTCCCTCGCCTGGTTCGCGACCTCGCCAGTAAGCTGGATAAACAGGTTGAGCTGACCCTGCAGGGGAGTTCAACCGAACTGGATAAGAGCCTGATCGAGCGTATTATTGACCCGTTAACACACCTGGTGCGTAACAGCCTCGACCACGGGATTGAGTCTCCGCAGAAACGTGTTGAAGCTGGCAAATCTCCGGTGGGCAACCTGATCCTCTCGGCGGAACACCAGGGCGGGAACATCTGCATTGAAGTGACGGACGATGGTGCAGGTCTGAACCGTGAACGTATCCTGGCGAAGGCAATTTCTCAGGGCATGGCAGTTCATGACAATATGACCGATGAAGAGGTGGGGATGCTGATTTTTGCACCTGGCTTCTCTACCGCAGAACAGGTGACTGACGTTTCCGGTCGCGGTGTCGGCATGGACGTGGTGAAACGTAACATCCAGGAAATGGGTGGTCACGTTGAGATCAAGTCTAAACAAGGTTCTGGCACAACAATTCGTATTCTGCTGCCGCTGACGCTGGCGATCCTCGACGGGATGTCAGTGAAAGTGAACGACGAAGTCTTCATTCTGCCGCTGAACGCAGTAATGGAATCTTTGCAGCCGCGTGAAGAAGATCTGCATCCGCTCGCGGGTGGGGAACGTGTACTGGAAGTGCGCGGTGAGTATCTGCCGCTGGTAGAACTGTGGAAAGTGTTTGACGTCATGGGCGCGAAAACCGAAGCCACGCAAGGTATCGTCGTGATTCTGCAGAGTGCTGGTCGTCGTTATGCACTGCTGGTTGATCAACTGATTGGTCAGCACCAGGTGGTGGTTAAAAACCTGGAAAGTAACTATCGCAAAGTGCCGGGGATTTCTGCGGCCACCATCCTTGGGGATGGTAGTGTCGCGCTGATCGTCGACGTATCGGCGCTGCAGGGATTAAATCGTGAACATCGTATGGCGCACACAGCTGCCTGATTTCGTTAAAAAGGTATAAAACATGACCGGTATGAGTAATGTAGCAAAACTGGCGGGCGAGCCATCAGGTCAGGAATTCCTGGTATTCACTCTGGGCGATGAAGAATACGGTATCGATATTCTCAAAGTGCAGGAAATTCGTGGCTATGATCAGGTGACGCGTATTGCCAATACCCCCGACTTTATTAAAGGTGTCACCAACTTGCGTGGTGTGATTGTGCCGATTGTCGACCTGCGCGTGAAGTTCAGCCAGGGCGACGTTGAGTATGATGACAACACCGTGGTTATCGTGCTGAATTTCGGCCAGCGTGTGGTGGGGATTGTGGTCGATGGCGTATCTGATGTGCTCTCTCTGGCATCCGATCAGATTCGCCCGGCACCGGAATTCGCCGTTACCCTGTCTACCGAATACCTTACGGGCCTGGGCGCGCTCGGCGACCGTATGCTGATTCTGGTGAACATCGAAAAACTGCTCAACAGCGATGAAATGGCGCTGTTGGACATCGCTGCGACCCACGTAGCGTAATTATTCGGGCGGGTAACATCCGTTACCCGCCCTTATTTTGTCTTCGCTTAACGTCTTTCCTTAAATATATCCTGTAGCCAAATGGAATCCGGATAAATATTTCCCCGGAACGCTTTAAATGCAGATGTCCTTTGCATAAGGCCCTGTGGATGGCATTTCAATAATCCATGACCGTTATTAATGGTTACACCACCATCAATACGGCGGACATAAATGTTGGCAGCGCTTCGCCGGTACACAATTTTCACTCTATTACTGTGACCCGCAAAGGCAGTAGCGATACGGTTGGTATCAATGATGAAGGTCACGCCAGCGGGGGAGTATGCAACAGGAGCAGTGGCAGCAACTGCCGGAGTTATGAGATCGATAAAGCGGCACATCCGCCGGGATCCGATAGTGATACATTAACTGTGGATATTGTGTTTTAAGTCGCAATTTAATTCCCTTTCGCAAATGTAAAGTTCCCTGGCTGCATGCCGATAACACCGTTAAGAACTTATCAAGAAGGTGTTGCATGTTGAACCGTATCCGCGTCGTTACAATGCTTATGAGCGTGCTGGTGGTGTTTGCACTGTTGCAGCTCGTCTCTGGCGGTCTTTTTTTCTCGTCACTTAAGCAAAACCAGCAAAGCTTCGCAGTCTCTAATGATCTGCGTATGCAACAAACTGAGCTGGGTAAAGCCTGGGAGTTAATGCTGCAAACCCGCATTAACCTGAGTCGCTCTTCTGCACGTATGCTGCTCGATCCGGGCAACCAGCAGAGCAGTGCGAAAACCGATCTGCTGAACAGTGCAAAAAACTCACTGGCAGACGCCGCAAAACATTACGACGCCTTCCGTGCACTGCCTTCACTGCCGGAAATGGATGCCGCGCGCCAGAATCTGGATGAAAAATACCGCACCTATAACGCCGCCCTCAGTGAGCTGGTGCAGTTCCTTGAAAGCGGCAATATCAACGGCTTTATGGCGCAACCCACTCAGGGAATGCAAAACGCCCTTGGCGATGCGATGACCAAATATGCCGGGTTGAGTGAAAACTTGTATCGCAACGCCTGGGAACAGAGCGTCAGTGACTATACTTTTGCCAAATGGCAGATGGCGATCCTCGCGCTGGCGCTGGTGGTCGTGCTGGCGGCAGTCTGGTATGGCATTCGTCGCATTCTTCTTACGCCGTTATCGGCTGTTATCCGCCATATTCGTGAAATCGCCAGCGGTAACCTGACGCATACGCTGACCATTGCCGGTCGTAGTGAAATGACCGAACTGGCACAAAGCGTTGATCATATGCAAAACGCGTTGATCGAAACGGTCACCAACGTTCGCCAGGGGTCAGATGCGATTTATGCCGGCACCAGCGAAATAGCCGCCGGGAACAACGATCTTTCCTCCCGTACTGAAGAGCAGGCCTCCGCCCTGGAACAAACCGCCGCCAGTATGGAAGAGTTAACCGCCACGGTGAAACAGAACGCCGACAACGCGCGTCAGGCTTCTCAACTGGCGCAAAGCGCCTCGGAAACGGCCGCACGTGGCGGCAAAGTGGTGGACAGTGTTGTGAAAACAATGCACGACATCGCAGCCAGTTCACAGAAAATCGCCGATATTATTAGCGTCATCGACGGCATCGCGTTCCAGACCAATATCCTTGCGTTAAACGCAGCGGTAGAAGCCGCGCGTGCAGGTGAACAGGGGCGTGGTTTTGCGGTGGTGGCGGGTGAAGTACGCAATCTCGCCAGCCGTAGCGCCCAGGCGGCAAAAGAAATTAAAGCTTTGATTGAAGATTCTGTCTCCCGTGTCGATACCGGATCTGTACTGGTTGGCAGTGCAGGGGAAACCATGTCGGACATTGTTAACGCGGTTACGCGGGTGAACGACATCATGGGTGAAATTGCATCGGCGTCTGATGAACAGAGCCGTGGCATCGACCAGGTTGCACTGGCGGTATCCGAAATGGATCGCGTCACACAGCAGAACGCGTCGCTGGTGCAACAATCGGCAGCTGCGGCCGCCGCCCTTGAAGAACAAGCCAGTTTACTGACGATGGCGGTATCGGCCTTCCGCCTCTCAGCAGTATCCGGCACTCCGGCGCAACGCGCTTCTACACCGGCGGCACAGACCCCGGCGAGAAACCGCCCGCAAACAGCCGGGCAAGAAGAAAATTGGGAGACTTTTTAACCCTTTTTTTGCGGATAGTTTGCCGCTTGAAGACTTAACATCACAGCGAAGTACGCGGGCCGGTTATCTGGCCTGCGTAACGACAAGGAGCATCAGTTGATCTGTCGTGATAATAACCTGTCGTCATATTTTATGACTGTAATGACGGCGGTTTTAAAGATTAAAGAGTGGGTCGAAAGACCTCAAGCGGCACCGCCCAACGCTGTGCCTGTTGAATACTGAACCTAGTTGAGAAGGCGCTATGACATCATCTATGCCCAGCGGGCAGACGTCATCAATATTACAGCAGATGACACAACGCCTGGCGCTGTCCGACGCGCACTTTCGTCGGATATGTCAATTGATTTACCAGCGTGCGGGGATTGTTCTCGCAGATCACAAACGCGACATGGTTTACAACCGACTTGTCCGTCGTTTGCGTTCGCTAGGATTAGATGATTTTGGTCGTTATCTGAGCATGCTGGAAGCGAACCAGAACAGCGCAGAGTGGCAGGCATTTATTAATTCGCTCACCACTAACCTCACCGCTTTCTTCCGGGAAGGGCATCACTTTCCTGTGTTGGCGGAACATGCGCGTAAGCGTACCGGTGAATACCGGGTCTGGAGCGCGGCGGCGTCAACGGGAGAAGAGCCTTACTCACTGGCCATCACGCTTGCTGATGCTTTGGGTATGGCACCCGGGCGCTGGAAAGTGTTTGCCAGCGATATCGATACCGAAGTGCTGCAAAAAGCGCGTGCCGGTGTGTATCGCCAGGATGAACTGAAGACGCTATCGCCCCAGCAAATGCAACGCTATTTCATGCGTGGCACAGGTCCCCATGCCGGGTTGGTGCGTGTCCGGCAGGAACTGGCGAACTACGTTGATTTCACCACGGTGAATTTGCTGGATAAGCAATACAACGTACCGGGGCCGTTTGACGCTATTTTTTGCCGTAATGTTATGATTTATTTTGATAAAACGACGCAACAGGACATTCTGCATCGTTTCGCTCCGCTGCTTAAGCCGGACGGATTATTGTTTGCCGGGCATTCGGAGAACTTCAGCAACCTCGTGCGTGAGTTTACCCTGCGTGGGCAAACCGTTTATGCGCTGAGTAAGGATAAAGCATGAGTAAAATCAGGGTATTGTCCGTCGATGATTCCGCATTGATGCGCCAGATCATGACAGAAATAATCAATAGCCACAGTGATATGGAAATGGTTGCGACGGCGCCAGACCCGTTAGTCGCCCGGGATTTAATCAAAAAATTTAACCCGGATGTTTTAACGCTGGATGTGGAAATGCCGCGTATGGACGGACTGGATTTCCTTGAAAAATTAATGCGCTTGCGCCCGATGCCTGTTGTGATGGTCTCGTCTCTGACGGGAAAAGGATCAGAAGTGACGCTGCGTGCGCTGGAACTGGGTGCGATTGACTTCGTTACCAAACCTCAGATTGGCATTCGTGAAGGGATGCTGGCCTACAGCGAAATGATCGCTGAGAAGGTGCGGACAGCTTCACGCGCACGTCTGTCGGCGCATAAACCGATGGCGGTGCCGGCCACATTGAAAGCCGGACCGTTGCTCAGTTCGGAAAAACTGTTGGTAATTGGCGCGTCAACCGGAGGAACAGAGGCAATTAGGCATGTACTCCAGCCATTGCCTCTTTCAAGTCCTGGTATTCTGATCACTCAGCACATGCCGCCGGGCTTTACCCGCTCATTTGCTGAGCGTTTGAATAAACTGTGCCAGATTAGCGTAAAAGAAGCCGAAGATGGTGAGCGCGTATTGCCAGGGCATGCCTACATCGCCCCCGGCGATCGGCATATGGAACTGGCGCGCAGTGGGGCAAACTATCAAATTAAGATCCATGACGGACCGCCGGTGAATCGGCACCGTCCGGCTGTGGATGTGCTGTTTCATTCGGTGGCGAAATATGCGGGGCGCAACGCCGTGGGTGTGATTCTCACGGGGATGGGCAACGATGGCGCAGCCGGAATGTTAGCGATGCACCAGGCAGGCGCCTGGACCATCGCACAAAACGAAGCAAGTTGTGTGGTGTTCGGCATGCCGCGTGAGGCCATCAATATGGGTGGCGTCAGCGAAGTGGTCGATCTTAGCCAGGTAAGCCAGCAGATGCTGGCGAAAATCAGTGCCGGACAGGCAATACGTATTTGAACTAGGAGTAAAAATTTATGGCGGATAAAGAGCTCAGATTTCTGGTTGTGGATGACTTCTCCACGATGCGTCGAATCGTACGCAACCTGTTAAAAGAGCTGGGGTTCAACAACGTCGAAGAAGCCGAAGACGGCGTTGACGCGCTGAATAAACTCCAGGCCGGCGGCTTTGGATTTGTCATCTCTGACTGGAACATGCCGAACATGGACGGTCTGGAGTTGCTGAAAACCATCCGTGCGGACAGCAACATGGCCTCCATGCCGGTACTGATGGTTACGGCCGAAGCGAAAAAAGAGAACATTATCGCTGCAGCGCAGGCGGGTGCCAGCGGATACGTGGTGAAACCGTTTACGGCAGCAACCCTGGAAGAGAAGCTCGGCAAGATCTTCGAGAAACTTGGCATGTGAGGACTGGATAAATGATTCAACCTTCGATTAAACCAGTGGAAGAACATTCACCCAGCGATATTATTGCCCGGATCGGCAGTCTGACTCGCATGCTGCGCGACAGCTTGCGCGAATTGGGTCTGGACCAGGCGATTGCTGAAGCAGCGGAAGCAATTCCCGATGCCCGTGATCGTTTGGACTACGTAGTACAAATGACCGCGCAAGCGGCAGAACGTGCGCTCAACAGCGTTGAAGCTTCTCAGCCGCATCAGGATGAGATGGAACGTGGCGCGAAAGACCTGAGCAAACGTTGGGACGCGTGGTTTGAAAACCCCATCGAGCTGGCCGACGCCCGTGAACTGGTGACCGATACCCGTAAGTATCTCGGTGAAGTCCCCGGGCATACCAGCTTCACCAACGCGCAGTTGATGGACATCATGATGGCGCAGGATTTCCAGGACCTTACCGGTCAGGTTATCAAACGCATGATGGATGTAGTTCAGGAGATCGAACGTCAGTTGCTGATGGTTCTGCTGGAAAACATCCCGGATCAGAGCGCGCGTCCGAAACGCGAAAACGACAGCCTGCTCAACGGGCCGCAACTCGACGCCACCAAAGCGGGCGTTGTGGCGAGTCAGGATCAGGTGGACGATTTGCTGGACAGCCTCGGATTCTGATTCGCGCATAATCCTTCATGAGTGCGTGAGTTGTGGCGCAAAGGATTTTCTGTCGATTAGCTGAAAATGGCGCAATTCTATTGGGTGGGAAGGGTGAAACCTTCCCACTTTTTTATGAAAGATACAACGCGAATGTTGCACCCAGATTAGCCAGCGCATGTAGGATTACGGGCACAATCAGTCCGCCGGTACCGATGCGTACCACACACATTACCGCAGAGAAACTGAACAGATAGACAAAATTGACGGGTGTCTGATATTGCATATGAATAGCGGCAAACAGAGCCGAGACCAACACAATACCCAGTTGTTGCGGTATTTTCCCCCATCCCAAAAAAGCATTGAGTAAAAAACCGCGAAAGATAATCTCTTCACTCACAGGTGCAGCCAAACAGGCCGTTACCACCCATGTCCAGCGAACAAATCCCGAATAGCTGTGAAGTGACTCGAGCCACGGTTCCGGTTGCGAGAAGAACGTCTCCAGAAAGAATAACGTGAGCAGACCCAATAGGGGGACTGCAACGTTTCGTAACGTGACAGAACCCAATGGCAGTAACTTATATTGACGGTGGTAGTAACGCCAGAGTAGCAACGCACATGGCAGTAGCAGAGCGCAGTGAAGAAAGGAGTCAGCCATGCCCACACGATATAGCGCCGGGTAGCCAGGAATAAAAATAGCGAAATAGAACAGGCAGTAATAAATAACAAACGCTGCAATGCACATGGAACTGTGCGTAATTCTGTCAAACTGGCCGTGCATAAGTACGGTACATCCCTGATAAATAAAAAGAGGGACAGTATAAAGGATAGTGATAGCGTTCCTGTTAAGAGCGCAATAATCAGAAGATACAGAGAGGAGATTTTTTTTAGTCAGGATATTAGGCTGTCTGTTCGGGTTTGGTCCTCGTTTTGGAATGCGTGTTCCTTATTTTTGTCTCAAATGGCGAAAACCCCCCGTTTTTATGCCTTACTCTGCCCATTAGACCGTATTGACTCTGGCATTATGTCATCAAACCTGTAACCCCTGGATGTACGCCGTGGCCTCTGAAGACAGCGACGACAAAACAGAAGCCCCCACAGCGCACCGACTAGAGAAGGCGCGCGAAGAAGGGCAGATCCCCCGATCCAAAGAGCTGACATCCGTGCTTATTATGTTGGCCGGTATCTGCATTCTGTGGTTTGGCGGGGAAGCATTTGGTCGTCGGTTGTCGATCATGCTCTCCACCGGGTTACGTTTTGATCACCATATCGTCAATGACCAGAATCTGATCCTCGGGCAAATTATCATCATGCTGAAAAACGCATTGATAGCCTTGTTGCCGCTGTTGACCGGCGTCGTGATCATAGCGTTAGTTGCGCCGGTAATGCTCGGGGGGTTGGTATTCAGCACCAAATCACTGGCGTTTCAGTTTTCTAAACTGAACCCGTTAAGCGGTATTAAGCGCTTGTTCTCTGCGCAGGTCGGGGCTGAGCTTGTGAAAGCGTTGATGAAGGCGCTGTTTATGGGCGGCGTGGCGGGCATGTTTCTCTGGCAACACTGGCCGGACATGATGCGCCTGATGAGCGAGTCGCCGTTTAAAGCGATGGCCAGCGCTCTTAACCTGACCGGATTGTGCGCATTACTGGTGGCGTTGAGCATTATCCCGATGGTGGGATTTGACGTCTTCTGGCAGATCTACAGTCATTTGAAAAAACTGCGCATGTCCCGTCAGGATATCCGCGACGAATTTAAACAGAGTGAAGGCGACCCGCATGTGAAGGGCCGTATTCGCCAGATGCAGCGTGCGGCGGCGCGCCGCCGGATGATGGCCGATGTGCCAAAAGCCGACGTGATTGTTACCAACCCGACGCACTACGCCGTGGCGTTGCAGTATGACGAGAATAAAATGAGCGCGCCTAAAGTGGTGGCGAAAGGGCAGGGTCTGGTGGCATTACGCATTCGCGAACTGGGCACTGAAAATCGCGTACCCATTTTGGAAGCACCGCCGCTGGCGCGCGCACTCTATCGCCACGCTGAGATCGGTCAGCAAATCCCCGGTCAGCTCTATGCGGCGGTTGCCGAAGTGCTGGCGTGGGTATGGCAGTTGAAACGCTGGCGTTTGTCAGGCGGACAACGACCCGTTAAACCTGAGAATCTTCCGGTGCCAGAGGCGCTGGACTTTTTGAACGAGAAGGACACTGATGGCTAATCTGGTAGCAATGCTGCGTCTGCCCAGCAATCTGAAATCGACCCAATGGCAGATCCTTGCCGGGCCGGTGCTCATCATGCTTATTCTGTCGATGATGGTGCTGCCGCTGCCAGCGTTTGTCCTCGACCTGCTGTTTACCTTTAACATCGCGCTGTCGATCATGGTGTTGTTGGTGGCCATGTTCACCCAGCGTACCCTGGAATTCGCCGCGTTCCCGACCATCCTGCTGTTCACAACCTTGCTACGCCTGGCGCTGAACGTTGCATCGACCCGTATCATTCTGATGGAAGGGCATACCGGTTCTGCAGCAGCAGGGCGAGTGGTAGAAGCTTTCGGCCACTTCCTTGTTGGCGGTAACTTCGCTATCGGTATTGTGGTGTTTGTGATCCTCGTCATCATCAACTTCATGGTTATCACCAAGGGTGCCGGACGTATCGCTGAAGTGGGCGCGCGTTTCGTGCTCGACGGGATGCCGGGTAAACAGATGGCGATCGACGCGGACCTTAACGCCGGGATCATTGGTGAAGATGAAGCAAAACGCCGCCGTTCAGAAGTGACGCAAGAAGCGGACTTCTACGGTTCAATGGACGGTGCGAGTAAATTTGTTCGCGGGGATGCCGTCGCCGGTATCCTGATTATGGTGATCAACATCATCGGTGGTCTGCTGGTAGGGGTTTTGCAGCATGGCCTGTCGATGGGCGACGCGGCTGAAAGTTATACCCTTCTGACCATCGGTGATGGCCTGGTTGCGCAGATCCCTGCGCTGGTTATCTCCACGGCAGCGGGCGTTATTGTCACACGCGTCAGCACTGATGAAGACGTCGGCCAGCAAATGGTGGGGCAACTCTTCTCTAACCCGCGCGTAATGATGCTGAGTGCAGGTGTACTGGGTCTGTTAGGCCTGGTGCCCGGCATGCCGAACCTTGTGTTCTTGCTGTTTACCGGTGCGTTGCTCGGCCTTGCCTGGTGGTTGCGTGGTAAAGAACAGAAAGCGCCAGTAGAGGCCGCGCCGGTCAAATTACCAGAAAACACGCAAGCGGTGGAAGCCACCTGGAGCGATGTACAGCTTGAAGACTCGCTGGGTATGGAGGTCGGCTATCGTCTGATACCGATGGTAGACTTCCAACAGGATGGTGAATTGCTGGGACGTATTCGCAGTATTCGTAAGAAATTCGCGCAGGACATGGGCTTTCTGCCGCCAGTGGTGCATATCCGCGACAATATGGATTTACCACCGGCCCGTTATCGTATTCTGATGAAAGGGGTTGAAATCGGTAGCGGTGAGGCGTATCCGGGCCGCTGGCTGGCGATTAACCCAGGCACCGCAGCCGGCACGTTGCCCGGCGAACAGACCGTCGACCCTGCTTTTGGCCTGGCAGCTATCTGGATCGAGAGTGCGCTGAAAGAGCAGGCGCAGATCCAGGGCTTTACGGTGGTCGAAGCCAGTACCGTGGTAGCGACGCACCTCAACCATTTAATTGGTCAGTTTTCATCGGAATTGTTTGGCCGCCAGGAAGCACAACAGTTGCTTGACCGTGTAAGCCAGGAAATGCCGAAGCTGACCGAGGATCTGGTGCCGGGTGTGATCACGCTGACCACTCTGCATAAAGTGCTGCAAAACCTGCTTGCCGAGAAAGTGGCTATTCGCGATATGCGTACGATTCTGGAAACGCTGGCAGAGCACGCGCCGGTGCAGAACGATCCGCACGAACTAACTTCTGTGGTGCGCGTGGCGCTGGGTCGGGCTATCACCCAACAGTGGTTCCCGGGTAATGATGAAGTTCAGGTGATTGGTCTTGATACGCCGCTGGAGCGTTTGCTATTACAAGCCCTTCAGGGCGGTGGCGGCCTGGAGCCAGGACTGGCCGACCGTCTGCTCGAACAGACTCAGGAAGCGCTGGTACGCCAGGAAATGTTGGGCGCGCCGCCGGTGCTGCTGGTTAACCATGCGTTGCGTCCGTTGCTGGCCCGCTTCTTACGTCGCAGCCTGCCACAACTGGTTGTGTTGTCGAATATGGAAATGTCGGATAACCGCAATATTCGTATGACGGCTACTATCGGAGGGAAGTAATGCGTTATCTCGCCTGGTTAATTGCGTTACCGTTGTTTGCTCACGCTGTCGGAGAAGGCGCGTGGCAGGCCAGCAGTATTGGCATTACGCTGAATAATCGTGGTGTGTCCGCCTCTTCAGCGCCGCTGGCTTCATCACAACCGGTGAATGGATTAATGACGCTGGTTGCCTGGCGTTATGAACTCAATGGGCCGACCCCGGCGGGCTTAGTCGTTCGCCTCTGTTCTCAAACACGTTGTGTTGAACTTGATGGTCAGAATGGGACTACCACCGGCTTTACCGGTGTTCCGGCTATTGAACCTCTGCGTTTTGTCTGGGAAGTCCCGGGTGGCGGGCGCCTGATACCTGCGTTGCAAGTACAGAGTAATCAGGTGATCGTCAATTACCGCCAACCTGCCAATAACGGGTAACCGTTTCGTTGTTAACTTGCGCAATCAGTTAGTCTTTTTCGCCGCTTAAATCCTGCCGTCTGGCAGGATTTTGCTGTCGACATCTCATTTTTGACCCCCTCTTTTGAAGCAAGAGAAACGCTGTTTTATAAATCAGTGAAGCGTGTAATGGCTCTCTTTGCATTTTTGCCAGGGCCGCCCGTTTACTGGCAGAAACAGAAAGGTTTCCCATGGCGCATCCTCTTACTTTAGCCGTGTAAGCATTTCCTTTGGCCAGCCGTAATGCCAGGGGTCCCCAATAATGAATAGGGTTGACGGCAATGAAAACACGAAAAATTGGATTGGCTAATTACCTCGCCTACGGTTCAGGCGACTTTCTGGGGGCGGGTACGACCGCGTTGACCGCAGCATGGTTACTTTATTTCTACACAACCTTCTGTGGCCTGACGCCTATCGAAGCGACATTTATCTTTGCAGCCGCGAGGGTGCTGGATGCTGTCGTCAGTCCGCTGATGGGCTTTTTAACCGATAACTTCGGCACGACCTGGCTGGGTAAACGCTTTGGTCGTCGTAAGTTCTTTATCCTGCTCGGTATTCCCTGCGTTTTCAGCTATTCGATGATGTGGATAGGGGAGATGAGTTTCTGGTATTACCTGCTGACCTATCTGTTGTTCGATGTGGTTTACACCATGATTCTGGTGCCGTACGAAACGCTGGTACCGGAAATGACGGATGACTTTAAACAGAAAACTAAATTCTCCGGGGCGCGCATTTCTATGGCGCAAATGTCGGCGATTCTGGCCTCTTTCCTGCCTGGAGTTCTGCTGACACACTTCGGTAAAGAAAACCCGATCTCCTTCTTCTATGCAAGCCTGGTGTTCTCGGTACTGTGCGCATTGATGCTGACGTTTGTCTGGTGTTTCACCTGGGAACGCCCGCGTGAAGAGTGGACCGAAGCGGCTCTGCGTGCAGAGGAAGAGAAAAAGAGCCTCACCCTGGGGCAGAGTCTGCGCCGCCTGTTTGTTGAACTTAGTTCAACGCTGCGTATTAAAATTTTCCGTCAGCACCTCGGTATGTACCTCGGTGGTTATATCGCACAAGACGTATTTAACGCGGTGTTCACCTATTACGTGGTGTTTGTGCTGATGCAAGAAGCCTCTCTCGCGTCTAACCTGCTTGGCACGATGGCAATTTTCCAGTTTATCGCTGTTATCGCCATGATCCCGCTGTGCATCCGTTTCGGGCCTGCGCCGTCGTACCGTATGGTTGTGGTGTTGTTTGGTCTGAGTGCTGCCTCTTACGGCATCCTTTATTGGGCGGGATTAAGCGACATTTACGCGTTACTGCTGCTGGTTTCTGCCGTTGCGGGTCTGGGCCGGGGCGGCATCAACTATGTTCCGTGGAATACCTACACCTACATCGCCGATATTGACGAAGTGGTAACCGGCCAGCGTCGCGAAGGTATTTTCGCCGGCATTATGACCCTGACACGCAAAGCCTCGCAGGCGGGTGCGGTGATGCTGGTAGGGATTGTGATGCAGGCGTCGGGCTTTGTTTCCGGGCAAAAAACGCAGGTACCGGAAGTGAGCCATACCATCCTGATGATCATGTGCTTTGGCACCATTGCGGTGCTGTGCTGCGGCTTCCTTGTCTCGCTGCGCTTTAAGCTGAACCTGAAAACGCACAGCGTGTTGCGCGAAGAGACGGCCAAAATGCGCCAAAGCGGTCGCGCAATGCCAGAAAGCATCACGCCACAGGCACGTGAAACCGTGGAGATGCTGGCGGGTATGCCATACGAATCGCTGTGGGGCAATAACAATATCGGCTACCTGAATCGGAATAAACCAGCCGCACCCTCCCTGAAGAAAGGCGCGTCACTGAAATCGACTTATAACTGAGGTGAGAAATATGAAGGTTTGGCCTGTCAAACACAGTCCGTTATTGCGTCAGCCAGAGCGGTTTATCGCCCGTGATGAACTGAAGGCATTGATTCGCAAGATCACGCATAACCTCGTGAATATACATGATAACACCGGCGAGTTTTTATTGCGGCTCGACGATGGGCGTGTGATTGATACCAAAGGCTGGGCTGGCTGGGAGTGGACTCATGGTGTCGGTTTGTACGGCATGTATCAGTATTATCGCCAGACAGGGGATGAAACCGTCCGTGAGCTGATTGATAACTGGTTCGCCGAGCGCTTTGCTGAAGGTGCTACCACGAAGAACGTCAACACCATGGCCCCCTTTCTGACGCTGGCGTATCGCTATGAGGAAACCGGCAACCCGAGCTATCTGCCATGGCTTGAAAGCTGGGCTGAGTGGGCGATGTATGAGATGCCACGCACTGAGCATGGCGGTATGCAGCACATCACACTGGCGGAGGAAAACCACCAGCAGATGTGGGACGACACCCTGATGATGACGGTCCTGCCGCTGGCAAAAATCGGTAAGCTGCTTAACCGGGCAGAGTATGTTGAGGAAGCGGTATATCAGTTCCTGCTCCATGTGCAGAACCTGATGGACAGAGAAACCGGCTTGTGGTTTCACGGCTGGAATTACGACGGGCAGCACAACTTCGCCCGCGCCCGCTGGGCGCGCGGCAATAGCTGGCTGACTATTGTGATCCCGGATTTCCTCGAACTGGTGGATCTGCCGGAAAATAACGCGGTACGCCGCTATCTGGTGCAGGTGCTGAATGCGCAGATCGCTGCCCTTGCCAGCTGCCAGCACGAGAGTGGGTTGTGGCACACGCTGTTGGATGATGCCGACTCTTATCTGGAGGCCTCCGCTACCGCCGGGTTTGCGTACGGCATACTAAAAGCGTTGCGTAAGCGCTATATCAGCGCGGATTACGCGGAAGTGGCAGAGAAAGCAGTGAAGGCAATTGTGGGTCACATTTCGCCGGAAGGGGAGTTGTTGCAGGTATCGTTTGGTACCGGGATGGGCAGTAATCTGGCGTTTTATCGCCAGATCCCACTGACTTCCATGCCGTATGGTCAGGCGATGGCGATGCTCTGTTTGACGGAGTATTTGCGCAAATATTTCTGACAATACGGCAAAAGAAAAACCCCGGAACGCCGGGGTTTTTTATACCTGACAATGAGGACAAATGCGATTGTGCAGGGCGGGTAACGTGTGTCAGCCACCCGGCATTAGCGCTTACATACGCTCGACAGTCTCGATCCCCAGCGTATCCAGACCCAGCTTCAGCGTTTTCGCGGTCAGCAGGGCCAGTTTCAGGCGGCTAAGGCGGATTTCGTCGCTGTCCGCGCTGAGGATCGGGCAATGCTCATAGAAACCGGAGAACAGACCTGCAAGATCATACAGATAAGCACACATTACATGCGGTGTGCCTTCGCGCGCAACCACGCTCAGGGTTTCTTCAAACTGCAACAGACGTGCGGCCAGCTGTGATTCACGCTCTTCGCTAATCATCACCGGGGCGTTTTCCAGCACGCTCTCTTCAATGCCCGCTTTGCGGAACACAGACAACACACGGGTGTATGCATATTGCATATAAGGCGCGGTGTTGCCTTCGAAGGCCAGCATATTGTCCCAATCAAACACGTAGTCAGTGGTACGGTTTTTCGACAGATCGGCATATTTCACGGCGCCAATACCGACAGCATTCGCCAGTTTTTCCAGCTCATCGGCAGGCATATCCGGATTTTTCTCCGCCACCAGGCGACGGGCGCGCTCCAGCGCTTCATCGAGCAGATCGGCAAGTTTAACCGTGCCGCCCGCGCGGGTTTTGAACGGTTTGCCATCTTTGCCCAGCATCATGCCGAACATATGGTGCTCCAGCGGAACGGAATCCGGCACATAGCCTGCTTTGCGGACAATCGTCCACGCCTGCATCAGGTGTTGGTGCTGGCGGGAGTCGATGTAATAGAGCACGCGATCGGCATGCAGCGTTTCATAACGGTACTTGGCGCAGGCGATATCCGTGGTGGTGTAAAGGTAGCCGCCATCTTTTTTCTGAATGATGACGCCCATCGGCTCGCCTTCTTTATTCTGGTACTCGTTGAGGAATACCACCGTCGCACCTTCACTCTCTACCGCCAGGCCTTTTGCTCGCAGATCGGCAACAATACCTGGCAGCATCGGGTTATACAGACTTTCACCCATCACATCTTTACGGGTCAGGGTGACGTTTAAGCGTTCATAGGTTTTCTGGTTCTGACTCATGGTGATGTCAACCAGCTTGCGCCACATTTCGCGGCAGTACTCGTCGCCGCCCTGCAGTTTCACCACATATCCGCGCGCGCGTTCGGCAAAGGCGGCATCTTCGTCATAATGCTTTTTGGCTTCACGGTAGAAGCCCTCCAGGTCGGCCAACGCCATTTCACCCGCATTTTCCTGCTGTTGCAGCTCCAGGTAGGCGATCAGCATACCGAACTGGGTACCCCAGTCGCCGACGTGGTTCGCGCGAATCACGTTATGACCGAGAAATTCAAGCGTACGTACGGATGCATCACCGATAATGGTGGAACGCAGGTGACCAACGTGCATCTCTTTTGCCACGTTCGGTGCAGAGTAATCGATAACGATGGTTTGTGGCTGCGGACGAGTGACGCCCAGACGATCCGATGCCAGCGCCAGGGTGACCTGCTGCGCAAGAAATTCCGGCGCAAGAAAAATATTGATAAAACCAGGACCGGCAATTTCAACTTTGCTGGCAATCCCGTCCAGAGAGAGGTGCGTCAGGACCTGCTCGGCCAGTTGTCGCGGCGCCATGCCCAGTTTTTTTGCAACTGCCATCACGCCATTAGCCTGATAGTCGCCAAACTGAACTTTTGCGGACTGACGTACCTGCGCTTCGCAATCTGCGGGGGCGCCTGCAGCAATCATGGCCTGACTGACTTTTTCTGAGAGAAGAGCCTGAATATTCACCGGGATACCTTACATTTAGGACGCCGCGTAACAGGGGCGGCGTCCGGGTGTTTAATAAAGGCGGGAGTATACTGCAAATGCCCGGTGGCGTCAGCACTGCATAACACGGTAGATTATGCGCTTTGTGATGACTTACGGGCACTGTTATGAGTAATTGGCAAACTATCGAAGAGTTGCAGGATATCGTGGAAGATTTGCCGCGTTTCACTGACGACTTGCAGAAATTTACTACCCGTCTTGGACTGAATATTGCACCATTAAACGCCGACCATATTTCGCTACGTTGTCATCAAAATACCACCGCAGAGCGCTGGCGGCGCGGTTTTGAACGGTGTGGTGAACTGCTCTCGGAGAACAGGATTAATGGTCGACCGATTTGCCTGTTTAAACTGCATGAACCGCTGTGTGTTGCGCACTGGCAATTCACCGTCATTGAGCTGCCATGGCCAGGTGAAAAACGGTATCCCCACGAAGGCTGGGAACATATCGAGATCGTATTGCCGGGGGCGCCGGAGACATTGAATGCGCGCGCGCTGGCGCTTTTGGCGGACGAAGGCCTGAGCCAGCCGGGGGTGTCAGTAAAAACCAGTTCACCCAAAGGCGAGCGTGAGCGTCTGCCAAACCCAACGCTGGCGGTGACAGATGGCAGGGTGACGGTGAAATTTCACCCCTGGACGATTGAAGACATCGTCGCCAGCGAGGGGTGACACACCGCCTGTGAAGGTGAGCAAAAACCGACTGAACGAAACAAGCCACAAGCCATGATAAAGAAAAGGGAGGAGTGATGAGCATACTGGAAATTTGTTGTTATGGCGTCGAAGACGCGGTAATCGCTCAGCAGTCCGGTGCAGATCGCATTGAATTTTGCGCAGCACCGAAAGAAGGGGGCTTAACCCCGTCCTATGGCGCGCTGAGAAGCATTCGCCAGGCGGTGACGATTCCGGTGCATCCGATAGTGCGCCCGCGCGGCGGTGATTTTTGCTATCGCAAAGATGAATTTGCCACCATGCTTGATGATATTCACTTTCTCCATAAGCTCGGCTTTCCCGGCCTGGTCACCGGTATTCTTAATGAGGACGGCGATGTTGATTTGGCGCGAATGCGTGACGTGATGAGCGCGGCGCAGGGAATGGCGGTTACTTTTCATCGGGCTTTCGATATGTGCGCCGATCCTGTGCAAGCCCTTGATTCATTAGCGGAGTTAGGCGTTTCGCGCATTCTGACGTCAGGGCAACAGGCGTCGGCGGAAAAAGGACTTTCATTAATCAGGGAACTTAATGCCCGGTCCGGTGTTCCAATCATTATGGCAGGCGCAGGTGTGCGCCCGGATAACCTCTCACTGTTCCTTTCTGCAGGCGTAAAAGAGGTGCATAGCTCGGCAGGCAATTGGACAGCGTCGCCGATGCGTTATCGCAATAAGGGGTTGTCGATGTCTTCAGATGCCAGTGCGGATGAATATGCCCGCTATGGCGTTGACGGAAATACAGTGGCGTTGATGAAGCAGATGATGGTTGCTTATCACCCCTGAAACCAGTTTTTACCGCGCATCATGTCGCCCAATGTGATGTTTGCTTGTACCAGGCCCCTGCCATTAACAGGGGCCTTTTTTTATCTTACGGTTTACGGGCAATCAGCACAGCACGCAGTGGCGCGGGATAGCCTTCAATGGTTTTTGTGGTGTCTGTCGGGTCGAGGAAATCCGCCAGCGACTCGCTGGTCATCCATGACGTGCGCCGTTGCTCGTTGCTACTGGTAACACTCATATCGACGATACGCACATCGACAAAACCGCATTTCTCCAGCCAGTTTTTCAGCGCCAACGCGGAAGGAATAAAATAGACGTTGCGCATCTGCGCATAGCGATCGCCTGGCACCAGAACGGCATGTTCATCACCTTCGATCACCAGTGTTTCCAGCACCAGTTCACCCTCTTTAACCAGTTGATCTTTTAACTGCCACAGATGTTCCAGCGGTGAGCGGCGATGATAGAGCACACCCATCGAAAAGACGGTGTCAAAGGCATTGAGCGCCGGTAGTTGTTCGATTCCCAGTGGCAACAAATGGGCGCGGCGATCGTCGCCCAGTAACTTACGCACGGCTTCGAATTGACACAAAAAAAGCTGTGTCGGATCAATCCCAACCGCGAGCTGCGCGCCTGCGCCAATCATGCGCCACAGGTGATAACCGCTACCGCATCCAACATCGAGGATTGTGCGCCCGGTCAAATCAGAGAGATGCGGCAGAACACGTTCCCACTTCCAGTCGGAACGCCATTCGGTATCGATATCAATACCGTAGAGTGAAAAGGGTCCTTTACGCCATGGCATCAGATTGCGCAGCAGGGTTTCCATCCCTTTCAGTTGCCCCGCACTCAGCGGTTCAGCGCTGGACGCACTTACGCCATGAACCAAATCCAGTTCCGCTGGTGTGATAAGAGGCAAAAACTCAACAGCGTTGTTCCACTGTTTAAACTGTCCGTGCAGTGCTTCACGTTGCCAGGCGGAGAGTTGGGCGGGCAGGGTATCCAGCCAGTGAGCTAAGGGGCCCACGGCAATTTGCTGATAAAAACGACCAAACTCAATCATTCAGCATCCGCCTTCAGGGCTACCAGAGAGCCAAAGTTAAAGCACTGGAACCACAGCTCGCTGTGTTCAAAACCGGCGGCGCGCAGACGGGCTTTATGCGTTTCAACGGAATCCGTTAACATGACGTTTTCCAGCATGCTGCGTTTCTGACTGATTTCCAGCTCGCTGTAACCGTTCGCACGTTTGAAGTCATGGTGCATGTTGAATAACAGTTCGCCGACGACGCTGTCTTCAAAACTGAATTTCTCCGACAGTACCAACGCGCCACCGGGGTTCAGCCCTTGGTGGATCTTCTTCAATAGCGCCAGACGATCGTCGGGTTCGAGAAATTGCAGGGTAAAATTGAGCACGACCATTGAGGCGTTTTCGATGGGAACATCGCGGATATCGCCTTCAATAACGCTAACCGGCGTTGGGGCTTTATAAGCATCGATGTGGCGGCGGCAACGTTCAACCATCGCCGGGGAGTTGTCCACCGCGATAATTTTGCACGCCGGGTGTGCAATGTTACGGCGCACGGAGAGCGTAGCGGCGCCCAGCGAACATCCCAGATCGTAGACCTGCGTAGCGGGCTGCACGAAGCGCTCCGCCAGCATGCCGATCATCGAAATAATATTGGAGTAACCCGGTACGGAACGCTGGATCATATCCGGGAAGACTTCGGCTACCCGTTCATCAAAAGTCCAGTCACCCAGGCTGGCGATAGGCGCGGAAAAAAGCGTGTCGCGGTGAGACATAGTGTAAATATCCGGGAAAACAAAGGGGCGTATTGTGCGCTAATGCAGGGAGAAAACCAACTCCCAGGGCATATACCACAGGTTTGCCAGCACCATCAGCACCAGCGAACACCAGGTGGCACTCATGCCGGAACGACGCCAGCGAAACAGCCGATGATAGTAGCCGTAATAATGCATCAGGCGACCTGCGATCAGCAGCAACCCGCAAACATGAACCATCCAGGTTTGCGCGCCGTCCATCTCCATAAAGAGCAGCAGGATGAGCGCAATGGGTATGTATTCTACCGCGTTGCCATGGATACGAATCGCGCTTTGTAGCTCGCTAAATCCGCCATCCCCATAGCTTACGCGATACTGCATACGCAGACGTACCACATCATATGAAAACTTCAGCAGCAACAACGCACCCAACACGGCATAAAGCGCGCTAACCATACTAACTCCCTTTAAGGCTTGGTGACCGCTTTACAATGATAGGGGGTTCAGTCAGAAAAGAGAAGATTGCCGGGGAATGGCGGGCGCGTCGCCAATGCAGGGCAGTACTGTATACAAATCCTGCCATAGCGTTTCTACCAGTTCCGGTGCCTGGGCAATATCCGGCGTGTGCAAAAAGAGATAGGGCGTGGTGGTTTGCTCCCAAAGCGGCAATTTACTGAGCCATACGGCAAACAATTCCCGGTTTTGTTGCATATTATCGCTGCCGATAAAACGCACCAGCGGGTTGTGAGCGGTGACCAGCGCATGTACCGGGACTTTGGGTTTTTTACGCTGTGCTTCTTTAATGGCTTCACTGTGTGCGACGGCGCTGTGCACTGGACGGCTATCCAGGATCACCCGATTAACGCCGCGGGCATGAAACCCCTGATTCAGCGCTTTTTCTTCCTCGCCTTTGGCAAAAAAAGTTGGATGCCGGACTTCAACACCATAAGTAAACGTTGGCGGCAAACTGTCAATAAAAGCCCACAGCGCAGGTAAATCCTGCGGTCCGAACGTGGCAGGCAACTGGATCCAGTACTGACCAATACGGTTTGCCAGCGGCGACAGGCGGGTAAAAAATTCCGTGGTCAGGTCGGCGCAGTTGCGCAGCGCCGCCTGGTGGGAAATGGTAGCAGGGAATTTAAAGCAGAAGCGAAAATCGTCGGTGGTTTGATCGCGCCAGCGGCTTACTACCTCTGCTTTGGGCAGAGCATAGAGCGTGGTATTGCCTTCGACGCAATTAAAATGCCGGGCATACTCTTCGAGACTGGTGATGCCAAGGCGCACCCATTCCGGGTGCGACCACTGCGGCAGGCCGATATAAATCATAATGCGTTGATGATCTCATCCGTGCTGCGAACACGGCCAATACGTGGAAAAATGTAAGTCATACTGCCTTGATGTTGTTCGTTACTGCCCGCGCTGCAAGCATCTTCTGCGATCACCAGCGAGAAGCCGAGCTCCCAGGCATTACGGGCGGTGGATTCGACGCCAATATTGGTCGAAATACCGCACAGCACAATGGTGTCAATGCCGCGACGGCGTAATTGCAACTCCAGGTCGGTACCGTAGAACGCGCCCCATTGGCGTTTTGTCACTTCGATGTCGCTCGCTTTTTTACCCAGCGCGACCGGGTAATCCCACCAGTTTGCAGGTAGAGCATGACCACCGACCGGAGCATCTACCGGCTGTTTCAGCGCTTCAGCGAAATCCACTGACCAGCCGACGCGCACCAGCACGACCGGCGCACTTTTGGCGCGAAATGTGTCCGCCAACGCAGCGGCACGTTGAACCACCTCCTGCGCCGTATGCGGGCCACCGGCGAAAGGCAGGATGCCTTCCTGCAAATCGATCACGACCAGCGCGGTTTTCTCAGCGTTGAGTTCCAGCATATTAACTCCTGAAAAATGAATGACGTCGGTAGCTACCTTACGCGTTGTGGCGTCGCGCGCGGTTTACAATTTTTGTTAAATTTTGTGAGAATGCGCAATAAGCGCGCAGCAAACGCGCGTACAGTCAGTCGCGGGCTTATCGTCAGGCAGAATTTCCAGTATAATAGCCCCCTTTTTTCATCCAGTTGTGACATACGAAAATAGCTGCTACCTAAGCACCTGCACCGCAGGTGACGGGTCGCACGCAGCTAATTAAGGGATATCTCATGCGTACAGTATATTGCGGGCAGCTCAATCAGTCCCATGTGGGACAGCAAGTAACGCTTTGTGGGTGGGTCAATCGTCGTCGTGACCTCGGTAGCCTTATCTTTATTGATATGCGCGATCGTGAAGGCATCGTGCAGGTGTTTTTCGACCCGGACCATCAGGATGCGTTCCAGCTCGCTTCCGAACTGCGTAATGAGTTCTGCATTCAGATTACCGGCACCGTACGCGCCCGTGATGCGAAAAACGTCAACAAAGATATGGCTACCGGCGAAGTGGAAGTGTTCGCGACTGCGCTGAACATTATCAACCGCGCTGAAGCCTTGCCGCTGGATTCCAACCACGTCAACACCGAAGAAGCGCGTCTGAAATACCGCTATCTCGATTTACGTCGTCCGGAAATGGCTCAGCGCCTGAAAACGCGTGCGAAAATCACCAGCTTTGTCCGTCGCTTTATGGATGACCACGGCTTCCTCGACATTGAAACCCCAATGCTGACCAAAGCCACGCCGGAAGGCGCGCGCGACTACCTCGTGCCAAGCCGTGTGCATAAAGGTAAATTCTACGCGTTGCCGCAGTCCCCGCAGTTGTTCAAACAGCTGCTGATGATGTCCGGTTTTGACCGCTACTATCAGATCGTAAAATGTTTCCGCGACGAAGACCTGCGTGCTGACCGTCAGCCGGAATTCACCCAGATTGATGTGGAAACCTCCTTCATGACCGCGCCGCAGGTGCGTGAAGTGATGGAAGCGATGGTACGTCAGCTGTGGCTGGAGATTAAAGGCGTGGATCTGGGTGATTTCCCGATCATGACCTTTGCTGAAGCCGAACGCCGTTACGGTTCCGATAAACCGGATCTGCGTAACCCGATGGAGCTGGTGGACGTTGCTGACCTGCTCAAAGACGTTGAGTTCAAAGTTTTCTCCGGCCCGGCCAACGACGCCAAAGGGCGTGTTGCTGCGCTGCGTGTGCCAGGCGGCGCACAGATCAGCCGTAAACAGATTGACGACTACGGCAAATTCATCGAAATCTACGGCGCGAAAGGTCTGGCCTATATTAAGGTCAATGAAGCAGCAAAAGGCCTGGAAGGCATCACCAGCCCGGTGGCGAAATTCCTCAACGCTGATATCGTCAGCGCGATCCTGACACGCACTGGCGCACAAGATGGCGATATGATTTTCTTTGGCGCGGACAACAAAAAAGTCGTTGCCGATGCGCTGGGCGCGCTGCGTCTGAAACTGGGTAAAGATCTGAACCTGACCGACGAAGCCAAATGGGCGCCGCTGTGGGTGATCGACTTCCCGATGTTTGAAGATGACGGTGAAGGCGGTCTGACGGCAATGCATCATCCGTTCACCTCGCCGAAAGACATGTCTGCCGCAGAGCTGAAAGCCGCGCCGGAAGATGCCGTTGCCAACGCCTACGATATGGTCATTAACGGTTATGAAGTGGGCGGTGGTTCGGTGCGTATTCACAACGGTGAAATGCAGCAGACCGTGTTTGGTATTCTGGGCATTAACGAGCAGGAACAGCGTGAGAAGTTTGGCTTCCTGCTGGACGCACTGAAATACGGTACACCGCCGCATGCTGGCCTGGCGTTTGGTCTGGATCGCCTGACCATGTTGCTGACCGGTACAGACAATATCCGCGACGTTATCGCTTTCCCGAAAACGACGGCAGCCGCCTGTCTGATGACTGAAGCACCGAGCTTCGCCAACCCGGCGGCACTGGCTGAATTGGGTATTGCGGTGTTGAAAAAAGAGTCTGCGGAGAACAAGTAACATGCCATTTAAGCATCCCGTTTCGGTGCTGGTCGTGATCTACGCACAGGATACGAAACGGGTGCTAATGCTGCAGCGACGCGACGATCCTGATTTCTGGCAGTCGGTTACCGGCAGCCTGGAAGCAGGGGAAACCGCGTTGCAGGCCGCCATGCGTGAAGTAAAGGAAGAGGTCGACATTGATATTGCTCTTGAGCAACTGACCTTAGTCGACTGTCAGCGCACGGTGGAGTATGAAATTTTTAGTCATTTACGTCATCGCTACGCACCGGGCATTACGCATAACAGCGAGTCCTGGTTTTGTCTCGCGTTGCCACACGAGCGGCAGATTGTTTTTAGCGAACATCTGGCCTACCGCTGGGTTGATGCGCCGCAAGCGGCTGCATTAACCAAGTCGTGGAGCAACCGGGAGGCGATTGAAGAGTTTGTAATTCATACCGCCTGATCGGGCGGTTTCTTGGAGAGTTTTTTATGGCAGGTCATAGTAAATGGGCCAACACCAAACACCGCAAAGCAGCACAGGATGCCAAGCGCGGTAAGATCTTCACCAAAATCATTCGTGAGCTGGTCACGGCAGCGCGTCTGGGCGGCGGCGATATCGGCTCCAACCCGCGTCTGCGCGCAGCAGTGGATAAAGCGCTGTCGAACAACATGACCCGCGACACCCTGAATCGCGCAATTGCACGCGGTGTCGGTGGCGATGACGATGCGAACATGGAAACCATCATTTACGAAGGTTACGGCCCTGGCGGCACCGCGGTGATGGTGGAGTGTCTGAGTGACAACCGTAACCGTACCGTTGCCGAAGTGCGTCATGCGTTCAGCAAATGCGGTGGTAACCTGGGCACCGACGGCTCTGTGGCTTACCTGTTCAGCAAAAAAGGGGTGATCTCTTTTGATGCTGGTGATGAAGACACCATTATGGAAGCGGCGCTGGAAGCCGGTGCAGAAGATGTGGTGACCTTTGATGACGGCGCAATTGACGTTTACACCGCGTGGGAAGAGATGGGTGCTGTGCGCGATGCGCTGGAAGCAGCCGGTCTGAAAGCCGACAACGCAGAAGTGTCTATGATCCCGTCCACCAAAGCGGACATGGACGCAGAAACGGCACCGAAACTACTGCGTCTGATCGACATGCTGGAAGATTGTGACGACGTGCAGGAAGTTTACCATAACGGTGAGATCTCAGATGAGGTCGCAGCGACGCTCTGATGTCGCTTAATCTGCATATAACCGGAGACGCATGATGGCGATTATTCTCGGTATTGACCCGGGGTCACGCGTCACCGGTTATGGTGTGATCCGCCAGACCGGGCGGCAGTTAACCTATCTTGGTAGCGGCTGTATCCGGACAAAAGTGGACGATTTACCGTCGCGCCTGAAGCTGATTTATGCAGGCGTGACGGAAATCATCACCCAGTTTCAGCCCGATTTTTTTGCTATCGAACAGGTATTCATGGCGAAAAATGCCGATTCGGCGCTCAAGCTGGGACAGGCACGCGGCGTGGCGATTGTTGCCGCGGTGAATCAGGCGTTACCGGTATTCGAATATGCCGCCCGTCAGGTGAAACAGACGGTGGTTGGCATTGGTAGCGCGGAAAAAAGTCAGGTGCAGCATATGGTGCGTACCTTGCTGAAACTTCCCGCTAACCCACAGGCGGATGCCGCCGATGCACTGGCGATCGCCATCACCCACTGCCATGTTAGCCAGAACGCCCTGCAAGTCAGCAGTTCCCGGCTTAACCTGGCGCGCGGAAGATTACGGTGAAAAGCGCCACATGCTGGCGCTTTTTTTATAACAGCGAACTGATTTTTTCCGCATCTTCCTCGGTTGAAGGGTTATAGACCACCATCGTCAGATCAGGTTGCCCCTCAACAGAAAAACTCGAGTACTCAAGCGACAGCCTGCCGACATGACCGTGCAGCAGGATCTTTGTCCCTTCCGCCATCCCCTCGATATCATTGCTCTGCCATAGCCGGGCAAACTCGGGTGAAGCGGCGCTCAGTTCCTCGACTAACGGGCGGATCTCAGCGGAAGCGCCGGCACGGGTTGCATCGGCGCGAAAGGCTGCCACCAGAAAACGCGTCAGCCCATGCCAGTCTGTTTGCATAGCGCGTACGTGAGGATTAAGAAACATGCGCCGCAAGATATTGCGCTGCTGTGGGGGGAGGGAGGGATAATCTGCCATCACCACAGTGGCCGCTTTATTCCAGGCCACCACATCCCAGGTGGCGTTACGGATCATCGCCGGGCTGAGCGGCATATGATCCAGCACCTTTTGCAGGCGTTCGCTTACGGTTCCGGTTGGGCTGTAATGCACGCCAGGCGCACGGCCCAGCCCGAGGTGAAACACATGTTCGCGCTCGCGCTCAGAGAGGCGTAGCGCCTGACAAATCCGTTCAAGTACTTCAGCAGAAGGCGTACCGCCACGCCCTTGCTCAAGCCATGTGTACCAGGTTGCGCTGATACAGGCCAGATGTGCCACTTCCTCCCGACGCAGCCCTGGCGTGCGCCTGCGCGTGGTGTGAAAACCCAGCGCGAGAGGATCGAGCTGCGCGCGGCGGGATTTCAGGTACTGACCGAGATCTTTCGGCTGAGTCACGCTTTGCATCCTGTTAGTCCTTATACCACGATAATGTCACTACTTTTCTCTGTTATGGATATTCATCAGGATAACTGCGCGAGTCAACATAAGGAGACACACGCATGCATGTTTTTCTGACGGGCGCGACCGGTTGGGTAGGCGCAACAGTGGCGGCGGAATTACTGGCCGCAGGGCACCAGGTGAGTGGACTGGCCCGGAATCCGGGTAAAGCGCAGGCGTTGCTGAACGCAGGGGGGAAGGCGGTATACGGGACGCTGGACGATCATCAACTGCTGTTTGATGCCGCAGCAAAGGCGGATGCGGTGATCCACACGGCTTTTAATCATGACTTCTCCCGTTTTGCGGATAACTGCGCGCAGGACCAGCATGCCATTGAGGTACTGGGTAACGCGTTACTGGGGAGTGAACGCCCGTTGCTGGTCACTTCCGGCTTTGCGAGGCTGGTCCAAGGGCGTCTGGCAACGGAAGACGATAAACCGGGCACGGGACCAGAATACCTGCGTCGTTCGGAACAAGCCGCACAGATGCTGGCTGAAAAAGGCGTACGCACCGCCAGCATTCGTCTCGCCCCAACGGTTCATGGCATTGGCGATCATGGTTTTGTGCCGAACCTGATTGCGCTGGCGAAAAAAACGGGTGTTGCCGCCTGGCCTGGGAACGGGGAAAACCGCTGGGCAGCAGTTCACCGGCTGGATGCGGCAAAGGTGTACCGGTTGGCGCTGGAAACGGGTGTCACACAGCCGGTTTACCATGCCGTGGCGGAAGAAGGGATCCCGATGCGCGACATTGCCATCGCAATAGGCAATATGCTTGGGGTTCCTGCGGAATCACGCGACGCGGAACACTTTGGATGGTTTGCCACCTTTGCTGCTACGGAAATGGCGGCGTCCAGCGAGCGCACCCGTAAAGTTCTGGGCTGGCAACCAGGGCAGCGTGATTTGCTTACGGATCTTGCAGACGCTGCATATTACGCGAATTCCTGAATCACCCTCGCGCTTTTCCTGTATATTCGGCTGGATATCTATCCAGCCTTTTTTTATGATACAGCATTACAACTTCAGCCCTTAGCGCAGGAGCGTCACGTGATAGGCAGACTCAGAGGCATTATTGTCGAAAAACAACCCCCGTTAGTGGTGCTGGAAGCAGGAGGGGTGGGGTATGAAGTCCATATGCCAATGACCTGTTTTTACGAGCTACCGGATGCCGGTAAAGAGGCCATTGTCTTTACCCATTTCGTGGTGCGTGAAGATGCGCAACTGCTGTTCGGCTTTAACAATAAACAGGAACGGACGCTGTTTCGCGAACTGATAAAAACCAACGGCGTCGGGCCGAAACTGGCGCTGGCGATCCTCTCCGGCATGTCGGCGCAGCAGTTTGTCAATGCGGTCGAGCGTGAAGATCCCGCGGCGCTGATCAAGTTGCCCGGTATTGGCAAGAAAACGGCTGAACGCCTGATTGTAGAGATGAAAGATCGCTTTAAAGGTCTGCATGGCGACCTGTTCACTCCTGCTGCTGATCTGGTGCTGGCTTCGCCTGCAAGCCCGGTATCGGACGATGCGGAGCAAGAAGCGGTTGCTGCGCTGGTGGCGCTGGGCTATAAACCACAGGAAGCCAGCCGGATGATCAGCAAAATCGCCCGTCCGGACGTAAACAGTGAAACCCTGATCCGTGAAGCGCTACGCGCAGCGTTGTGAGGTAGAGGATGATTGAAGCAGACCGTCTGGTGGCGCCTGCCAGTAGCAATGTGGAAGAGATTGCGGATCGCGCTATTCGTCCGAAAATGCTCGCGGAGTACATTGGTCAACCGCAGGTGCGTTCGCAAATGGAGATCTTTATCCAGGCGGCTAAACTGCGTGGTGACGCACTCGACCATCTGCTGATCTTCGGCCCCCCCGGGTTGGGGAAAACCACGTTGGCCAATATTGTGGCGAACGAAATGGGCGTCAATCTGCGCACAACGTCCGGTCCGGTGCTGGAAAAAGCGGGCGATCTGGCGGCGATGCTGACGAATCTTGAGCCTCACGACGTACTGTTTATTGATGAAATCCACCGCCTTTCACCCGTTGTGGAAGAGGTGCTCTATCCGGCGATGGAGGATTATCAGCTGGATATTATGATTGGCGAAGGCCCGGCGGCGCGCTCAATCAAAATTGATTTGCCACCGTTTACCCTGATTGGCGCGACAACCCGTGCGGGTTCGCTAACCTCTCCGCTACGCGATCGTTTCGGTATTGTGCAGCGCCTGGAGTTTTACCAGGTGGCGGATTTGCAGCACATTGTGGGCCGTAGCGCGCGGTTTATGGGGCTGGAAATGAGTGACGAAGGTGCGCTGGAAGTGGCGCGTCGCTCGCGTGGTACGCCGCGTATCGCTAACCGCCTTCTGCGTCGGGTGCGTGACTTTGCTGAGGTGAAGCATAACGGCGATATTTCGGCTGACATTGCCGCCCAGGCACTCGACATGCTGAATGTGGATGCCGAAGGGTTTGACTATATGGATCGCAAACTGCTGCTGGCGGTGATAGATAAGTTCTTCGGTGGGCCGGTTGGTCTGGATAATCTGGCGGCGGCCATTGGTGAAGAGCGGGAAACTATCGAAGATGTGCTGGAGCCGTACCTTATTCAGCAGGGCTTTTTACAGCGAACTCCGCGCGGAAGAATGGCAACGGTCAGAGCGTGGAATCACTTCGGTATAACGCCGCCGGAAATGCCGTAAAGCAGAATACCGGGAGCATCTCGCATCGCTCCCGGTACACCATTCAATTGGTGGTTTTCTTGAACATGCTGAAGATAAACAGCAGCGCAGCGCACAGCACCACGGACGGACCCGCCGGTGTATCATAAAGCGCGGAGAAGGCCAGCCCTCCTGTCACTGCAATCATTCCGATGCCAACAGCCACGCCTGCCATTTGTTCCGGCGTACGGGCAAAACGGCGGGCGGTTGCGGCGGGAATAATCAGCAGCGATGTAATAATCAGCGCGCCGACAAATTTCATTGCCACACCGATGGTCAGAGCGGTAACCAGCATGAGCAACAGTTTTACGCGTTGCAGTTTTACACCATCGACAAATGCCAGTTCGGGGCTGATGGTCATCGACAGCAGGTTGCGCCACTGCCAGAGTAAAATTCCCAGAACAATCGCCACGCCCAGTGCGATAGCCAGTAAATCCTCCGGTGTGACTGCCAGCAGATCACCGAACAGATACGCCATCAGATCAACGCGAATATTTGACATCAGACTGACCACGACCAGACCCAGTGACAGCGCGCTGTGTGCCATGATACCGAGGAGTGTGTCGATCGCCAGTTGAGGACGTTTCTCCAGCCAAACCAGACCGGCTGCCAGTAACAGCGTCACGGCGATAACGGCATAAAACGGATTTACATCGAGCAGAAAACCAAATGCCACTCCCAGCAGGGAGGCGTGTGCCAGCGTATCGCCGAAATAGGACATCCGACGCCAGACGACAAATGATCCCAGCGGCCCGGCGGCGCAGGCCAGCATAATCCCGGCAAACCAGCCGGGCAGTAATAGTTCAATCATGAGCGTCCATTACCTTGGCGCAGTACGATGCGTCCCTGTAAATCGTGGCGGTGGTTATGATTATGGCGGTAGATGCCGAGTTGTTCTGCACCGCGTTGGCCAAACATGGAGATAAACTCCGGATGCATGGAGACAACTTCCGGCGTACCGGAACAACAGATGTGATGATTCAGGCACAGCACTTCATCGGTTTTCGCCATTACCAGATGCAGGTCGTGTGAGACCATAAGTACGGCACAATCCAGCTCTTTACGAAGCTGGTCGATCAGATCGTACAGCGCGACCTGACCATTGACGTCAACGCCCTGAGTAGGTTCATCGAGCACCAGCAATTGCGGGCGGTTAAGCAATGCACGTGCAAGCAATACACGCTGAGTTTCCCCGCCGGAAAGTTTTTGCATGGGTGCATCCACCAGATGGGCTGCCTGTACTCGTTTCAGGGCCGGAATGATCTCGTCTTTGCGCGTGCCTGGACGCAGGCGCAGAAAGCGCCCCACGGTCAGCGGCAGGGTCGTGTCCAGTTGCAATTTTTGTGGCACATAGCCGATACGCAGGTTGCTGTCGCGTTTGATCATCCCGGCATCCGGTGCTACCAGCCCAAGCACCACACGCACCAGCGTGGATTTGCCCGCGCCATTCGGACCGAGCAGAGTAAGGATTTTACCGGGGCATAATTTAAGCGAAATGTCAGATAAAACGCGTCGTTGGCCAAACGCGACGGTGACTTTTTCGAGCGTTACAAGATTCGTCATAGCATCTAAGGGGTTGCACAAGTTGTCGAATGTTATAATATCACATCCCACACACTCATTACGATCAGTAGTCGCATTATGTTACATAAAAATACGCTTCTTTGCGCAGCGTTATCCGCTGCTCTCCTCGGTGGGGCAGCACAAACTGCTAACGCTGCCGTTGTAACCTCATTAAAGCCGCTGGGTTTTATTGCGTCGGCCATTGCAGATGGCGTTACCCCGACGGACGTGTTGCTGCCTGATGGTGCTTCTGAGCATGATTATTCACTTCGCCCGTCTGATGTAAAACGCTTACAGAACGCGGACTTAGTCTTTTGGGTCGGACCGGATATGGAAGCGTTTATGGCGAAATCCGCGCAGCAAATCCCGGCGGATAAAAGGGTGACAATGGCGGAACTTGATGGCGTGAAAACGCTGCTCATGAAAGGGGCTGATGACGACGAGCATGATCACGAAGGTCCTTCCCATGAAGAAGAAAAAAGTGACGAACATCACCATCATGGCGATTACAACATGCATCTGTGGCTCTCGCCAGAGATAGCGCGGCTGTCAGCGGTTGCAATCCACGATAAATTAGTGGAAGTTATGCCGCAAAGTCGAGCAAAGCTGGACGCCAACCTGCAGGCATTTGAGGCATCATTAGCCCGGGCCGATAAACAGGTCGGAGACGAGCTGGCACCGCTGAAAGGGAAGGGGTATTTCGTTTTTCATGACGCCTATGGCTACTTTGAAAAACACTACGGGCTGACGCCCCTCGGCCATTTTACCGTCAACCCTGAAATTCAACCCGGTGCGCAGCGTTTACATGAAATCAGAACACAGTTGGTTGAGCAAAAAGCAACCTGCGTTTTTGCTGAGCCACAGTTCAGGCCAGCGGTCGTTGAAGCTGTTGCCAGAGGGACATCCGTTCGAATGGGGACGTTGGATCCACTCGGGATCAGTATCAAGTTAGGTAAAGAGAGCTACCCGCAGTTCCTTGCCCAATTGTCTAACCAGTATGTGAGCTGCCTGAAAGGAGAATAACGAGGAAGTGAATACGTGCAACAGATAGCCCGCTCTGTCGCCCTGGCATTTAACAGTTTACCGCGGCCCCATCGCGTCATGCTGGGGTCGCTTACCGTTCTCACTCTTACGGTCGCCGTCTGGCGGCCTTATGTGTATCACCCGGAATCGACTTCCGCGCCGATCGTCAAAACCATCGAACTCAAAAAGAACGAAATCCGTTCTTTACTGCCTGAAGCCAGCGAACCTATTGATCAGACCCTGCCTGACGAAGTGGAAGATATCCCGCAGGATGACCTGGATGACAAAACCGCCAGCGAAGCGGGCGTACATGAATATGTGGTTTCTACAGGCGATACCCTGAGCAGCATCCTCAATCAATACGGCATCGATATGGGCGATATCAGTCAGCTCGCCGATGCAGATAAAGAGTTGCGCAACCTTAAAATTGGTCAGCAGCTTTCCTGGACATTAACCGCGGATGGCGATCTGCAACGCCTGACCTGGGAGATGTCCCGTCGTGAAACCCGCACTTATGATCGTACCGAAAGCGGTGCGTTCAAAATGAGCAGTGAGCTGCAACAGGGCGACTGGGTGAACACTGCCATGAAAGGCACCGTTGGCGGGAGTTTTGTTGGCAGCGCACGCGAGGCCGGGCTGACTAATAGCGAAATTAGCTCAGTAATCAAAGCGATGCAGTGGCAAATGGATTTCCGCAAGCTGAAAAAAGGGGATGAGTTCTCTGTGCTGATGTCCCGTGAGATGCTGGAGGGTAAGCAGGAGCAGAGTCAGCTTCTGGGAGTGCGTTTGCGCTCAGACGGTAAGGATTATTATGCCATTCGGGCCGAAGACGGTAAGTTTTACGACCGCAACGGCACCGGGCTGGCGAAAGGTTTCATGCGCTTCCCGACGTCAAAACAGTTCCGGGTGTCGTCGAATTTTAACCCGCGCCGTCTGAATCCGGTGACCGGTCGCGTTGCACCACATAAAGGTGTCGATTTTGCCATGCCACAGGGGACGCCAGTGCTTTCTGTGGGTGACGGTGAAGTGGTTGTGGCGAAGCGTAGCGGCGCGGCAGGCTATTATGTCGCTATCCGTCATGGTCGCACCTACACCACACGTTATATGCACCTGCGTAAATTGCTGGTGAAAGAGGGGCAGAAAGTGAAACGTGGCGATCGCATTGCACTCTCTGGTAACACCGGGCGCTCTACAGGGCCGCATCTGCATTATGAAGTGTGGATCAACCAACAGGCGGTGAACCCGTTAACGGCGAAGTTGCCAAGAACGGAAGGGCTGACAGGGTCGGATCGTAAAGATTACCTGGCCCAGGTGAAAGAGGTCGTACCGCAGCTCACTCTCGACTGATTCGTTTAAGAAATGTGCGTATAAAGCCGATGCCTTAGCCGCGTCGGCTTTTTCTTTTGTGTGAAAGATAACGGCTCGCTACACTATCAGATTATCTTTTCTGACTTGATGTCTGGCCTGCGGAAGATGCATGGAAACGAAAAAAAATAACAGTGAATACATTCCGGAGTTCGAACCTGAATTCCGTCACCCGCGTAACTGGGGCGCGTGGTTGGGCGTGTTGGCCTTTGCTGGCGTGGCGATGCTCCCCCCCTCAGTGCGCGATCCGTTGCTGGGTAAGCTGGGGCGCCTGGCGGGGAAATTCGGTAAAAGCGCGCGTCGTCGTGCACAAATCAATTTGTTTTACTGCTTTCCGGAAAAAAGCGAAGCCGAAAGGGAAGCAATCATCGATGAGATGTTCGCTACCGCGCCGCAGGCAATGGTACTGATGGCCGAGCTGGCGATTCGTGGCCCGGAAAAAATCTTGCCGCGTGTGGAGTGGCAGGGAAATGAGATCATTGATGAGTTGCGTCGCAACGGTGAAAATGTGATTTTCCTGGTTCCGCATGGCTGGGGTGTGGATATTCCTGCAATGCTTCTGGCATCACAGGGGCAGAAAATGGCGGCGATGTTCCACAACCAGGGAAATAAAGTGTATGACTACGTGTGGAACACGGTGCGTCGTCGTTTTGGTGGGCGTTTACACGCACGTAATGACGGCATCAAACCTTTTATCCAGTCCGTGCGCCAGGGGTACTGGGGCTACTATCTTCCGGACCAGGATCACGGCCCGGAACAGAGTGAGTTTGTCGATTTCTTTGCCACCTATAAAGCAACGCTGCCGGCGATTGGCCGCCTGATGAAAGTCTGCCGTGCACGCGTGGTACCCCTTTTCCCGGTGTATGATGCCAGCACGCATCGGCTGATTGTGCAGGTGCGCCCGCCGATGGACGATCTACTGACCGCGGACGATAACACGATTGCGCGCCGGATGAATGAAGAGGTGGAGGTGTTTGTTGGCCCGCATCCGGAACAATACACTTGGATCCTGAAATTGCTCAAAACGCGCAAACCCGGAGAAACCGAGCCGTACAGGCGCGACGAGCTGTATCCAAAAAAATAACGCATAAAAAAGGCCTCCTGAACAGGGAGGCCTTTTGCATTCTACACAGTCATTATTCGACGGTCAGAATACGCGTGGTGTTGGTGGTGCCGATGGTGCCCATCACGTCGCCCTGAGTCACAATGACCAGGTCGCCGGAGAGCAGATAGCCTTTATCACGCAGCAGGATAACTGCATCATTGGCTGCGGCAACGCCATCGGTATAGCTATCGAAATAGACCGGCGTAACACCACGGTACAACGCGGTCAGGTTCAGTGTGCGCTCATGTCGGGAGAGGGCAAAAATCGGCAGACCCGAACTGATACGTGACGTCATCAGCGCCGTACGCCCTGATTCAGTCATGGTGATGATAGCGGTTACACCCTTCAGGTGGTTCGCGGCATACATCGCCGACATCGCGATGGCCTCTTCCACGTTGTCAAACTGAATATCCAGTCGGTGTTTGGAGACGTTGATGCTGGGGATCTTCTCGGCGCCCAGACAAACGCGCGCCATCGCAGCAACGGTTTCAGAAGGATACTGACCAGCGGCGGTTTCCGCAGACAACATGACTGCATCGGTGCCGTCCAGGACGGCGTTAGCGACGTCCATCACTTCTGCGCGGGTTGGCATCGGGTTGGTGATCATTGATTCCATCATCTGGGTTGCGGTGATCACCGCGCGGTTTAGCTGACGGGCGCGGCGGATAAGCGCTTTCTGGATACCCACCAGCTCCGGGTCGCCAATCTCAACGCCGAGGTCGCCACGGGCAACCATCACTACATCGGACGCGAGGATCACATCATCCATCGCTTCCTGATTGCAAACGGCTTCCGCACGCTCAACTTTTGCCACGATTTTTGCGTCACAGCCTGCGTCGCGCGCAAGTCGGCGCGCATAGTTCAGATCTTCGCCGCAGCGCGGGAAGGAGACAGCCAGGTAATCAACGCCAATCATTGCAGCGGTAACGATATCCGCTTTGTCTTTATCCGTCAGCGCTTCTGCAGACAGACCACCACCGAGTTTGTTGATGCCTTTATTGTTGGACAACGGGCCGCCGACGGTGACTTCGGTGAACACTTTCATGCCCTGAACTTCCAGCACTTTTAGCTGTACGCGACCATCATCCAGCAGCAGGATATCGCCGGGAACGACATCAGCCGGCAGACCTTTATAGTCGATGCCGACCTTTTCTTTGTCGCCTTCGCCTTTACCCAGGTTGGCGTCAAGCAGGAATTTATCACCGATGTTCAGGAAGACTTTGCCTTCCTTAAAGGTGGAAACGCGAATTTTTGGCCCTTGTAAGTCGCCGAGGATAGCAACATGACGTCCCAGTTTTGCCGCAATCTCACGTACCTTGTCGGCACGTAATTTATGATCTTCCGGTGTTCCGTGTGAGAAGTTCATCCGCACCACGTTAGCGCCGGCAGCAATAACTTTCTCAAGGTTGTTATCGCGATCGGTTGCCGGACCTAAGGTGGTAACGATTTTGGTTCTGCGAAGCCTTCTGGACATGTAATACTCCGTTGACTGAAACAACTTGGTGTTGCGTGAACATGAATTCGGTCATGTATCGCCCTGCTGTGAAGAGCAATTTGTCTGGCCGAACAGCGTAAGAGGTTACCGCTTTATTATTAACTATTAATGGTTATCGCTTTTGACAAGCAGCTCCTTATCAAAGCGCGATTCTTTCAGTGCTTCTTTGACTCGCTTCAAGTTATCCCTGAATTTTGCTCCTCTGCGCAACGTGAACCCGGTTGCCAGTACGTCGATAACCGTCAGTTGCGCAAGGCGGGAAACCATGGGCATGTAAATGTCGGTATCTTCCGGAACATCCAGCGTGATCGCAAGCGTCGCTTCGCGCGCAAGCGGGGTACCTGCGGAGGTTAGCGCAATCACCATGGCGTCGTTTTCACGCGCCAGTTGCGCAAGTTCAACCAGATTTTTGGTTCGCCCGGTATGCGAAATCAGCACGACTACGTCATCGTCGCTACAATTCATACAACTCATGCGTTGCAGGACAATGTCGTCGGAATAGACCACCGGAACATTAAAACGGAAAAATTTATTCATGGCATCGTGCGCCACGGCGGCGGACGAGCCAAGACCGAAGAAGGCAATTTTTTTCGCCTGGGTCAGTAAATCCACCGCGCGGTTTACCGACGCCATATCCAGCGACTGACGCACATGATCGAGACTGGCCATCGCCGATTCGAAGATTTTGCCGGTGTAGGCTTCGACACTGTCATCTTCATCGACATTGCGATTAACATAAGGCGTGCCGTTGGCAAGACTTTGCGCCAGATGCAGTTTAAAATCAGGGAAACCGCGCGTATCGAGGCTGCGGCAGAAACGGTTCACCGTCGGTTCGCTGACCCCCGCTTCTTGCGCAAGCGCGGCGATACTGGAGTGAATGGCCTGCTCCGGCGTTGCGAGGATCACTTCCGCCACTTTACGTTCGGATTTGCTAAGGTTTTCCAGTCGCGACTGGATTTTTTCCAGCATATTCATGGGTGATAAAGCGCTCATGGTAAAACGATTCCACAAAGGGGAAATCGTGATGCGATTGAATTTGATATTACCCCTGCGCGTCGCAGAAAAGTAAGCGGTTGTGAAAAACGATGTTGTTTTTTTTCATTACTTGATCAACGTCGGATTTTATTGGCTGCGTCCTGGGCAAACATCCAGCATTTTCAGGGCGAAAAAACGTATTTTTCGTCACAACAAAATAACGCACTTCCTGACAAGGCTTAACAGTTTCGGGAATGACGTAAAAGCAGTACATTGTACTGTAATAAAATTACAACTAAGACCTGGCTAGAGTACCAGGATAGCCAACTGAGGAGAATGACATGGCGGTAATACAAACAGCCCAGGCGTGTGACCTGGTCATTTTCGGCGCGAAAGGCGACCTCGCACGCCGGAAATTGCTGCCTTCCCTGTATCAACTGGAAAAAGCGGGTCAGATCCACCCGGATACGCGTATCCTGGGCGTTGGACGCGCCGACTGGGATAAAGAAGCTTACACTCAGGTGATCCGTGAAGCGCTCGAAACCTTTATGAAGGAGAAGATCGACGAGAGCTTGTGGGACAAGCTAAGCGGTCGTCTTGATTTCTGCAATCTCGACGTTAACGACACCGCTGCGTTTAAACGCCTTGGCGATATGCTGGATCAAAAAAATCGCACTACCATCAACTATTTTGCGATGCCGCCGAGCACCTTTGGTGCCATCTGTAAGGGGCTGGGCGAAGCCAAACTGAACGCCAAACCGGCGCGCGTGGTGATGGAAAAACCGCTGGGAACCTCACTAGCGACTTCGCGTGAGATCAACGACCAGGTGGGTGAATATTTCGAAGAGTGCCAGGTTTACCGTATCGACCACTACCTGGGTAAAGAGACGGTGCTTAACCTGCTGGCGCTGCGTTTTGCCAACTCTCTGTTTGTGAACAACTGGGATAATCGCACTATCGATCACGTGGAAATCACCGTGGCGGAAGAGGTGGGTATTGAAGGTCGCTGGGGCTATTTTGACCAGGCAGGTCAAATGCGCGACATGATCCAGAACCACCTGCTGCAAATCCTGTGCATGATTGCGATGTCGCCGCCGTCAGACCTGAGTGCGGACAGCATTCGCGATGAAAAAGTGAAAGTGCTGAAGTCATTGCGTCGCATCGACCGTACCAACGTGCGTGAAAAAACTGTACGCGGTCAGTACACCGCCGGTTTTGCTCAAGGCAAAAAAGTGCCGGGTTACCTGGAAGAAGAGGGCGCTAACAAGTCCAGTAATACCGAAACGTTTGTTGCTATCCGCGTGGATATTGACAACTGGCGCTGGGCGGGTGTGCCGTTCTATCTGCGTACCGGTAAACGTCTGCCGGCGAAATGTTCTGAAGTCGTAGTGTATTTCAAAACGCCAGAACTGAATCTGTTCAAAGAGTCCTGGCAGGATCTGCCACAGAACAAGCTGACTATCCGTCTGCAACCCGATGAGGGCGTGGATATCCAGGTTCTTAACAAAGTGCCGGGTCTGGATCACAAGCATAATCTGCAGATCACCAAACTCGACCTCAGCTACTCTGAAACGTTTAACCAGACGCACCTTGCAGATGCTTACGAGCGTCTGCTTCTGGAGACCATGCGCGGCATCCAGGCGCTGTTTGTGCGCCGTGATGAAGTAGAAGAGGCGTGGAAATGGGTGGACTCCATTACTGAAGCCTGGGCTGCGGATAATGACTCACCGAAACCGTATCAGGCGGGCACCTGGGGGCCTGTTGCTTCCGTGGCAATGATCACCCGCGATGGCCGTTCCTGGAACGAGTTTGAGTAACCTTGCTGCTGTTCTGATGATGCTATTTTACCGGTAACATGATCTAACACAGAAATCAGGACAATTTTTCATCTTTCAGGCCCCGACTGGATTCACCAGCGGGGCTTTTTTTATTACACTGGCTGAAGCGATTTTGCCTTTGGGGCACAGTAATCCGGTGTTTCGGGCTGGCAGGAAAAACCGTTTATACCGCGCATATTGTTTCCCCGGACAGATAAATTTCAGGAGCCTCTATGAACCCGACAATGTTACGCGTAACAAATCGTATTATTGAACGTTCGCGCGAAACCCGCTCAGCCTACCTTGCCCGCATCGAACAGGCGAAAAGCAGCACGGTACGCCGCTCATCACTAGCATGCGGCAATCTGGCGCACGGATTCGCTGCCTGCCAGCCCGAGGATAAAGCCTCACTCAAAAGTATGTTGCGCAACAACATCGCCATCATCACTTCCTACAATGATATGCTGTCTGCGCACCAGCCCTATGAAACCTACCCGACTATCCTGCGCAAAGCGCTGCATTCCGTTAATGCGGTGGGGCAGGTTGCCGGCGGTGTTCCGGCGATGTGTGATGGCGTTACCCAAGGGCAGGACGGTATGGAGCTTTCACTGCTTAGCCGTGAAATTATCGCCATGTCGGCTGCGGTAGGCCTGTCACACAATATGTTTGATGGCGCGTTATATCTCGGTGTGTGCGACAAAATTGTCCCCGGCCTTGCGATGGCGGCGCTCTCATTTGGTCATTTACCCGCGCTGTTCGTGCCGTCAGGCCCGATGGCCAGCGGTCTGGCGAACAAAGAAAAAGTACGTATCCGCCAGCTTTATGCTGAAGGTAAAGTCGATCGCATGGCGCTGCTGGAATCTGAAGCTGCGTCTTATCATGCACCGGGCACCTGTACTTTCTATGGCACTGCCAACACCAATCAGATGGTGATTGAATTTATGGGCATGCAGTTACCCGGTTCCTCTTTTGTGCATCCGGATGCCCCGCTGCGACAGGCTTTAACCGAAGCGGCTGCCCGTCAGGTAACGCGTCTCACCGGCAATGGCAACGAATGGATGCCGCTTGGCAAGATGATTGACGAAAAAGTGGTGGTAAATGGCATCGTTTCGCTGCTGGCAACGGGCGGCTCAACCAACCACACCATGCACCTGGTGGCGATGGCTCGCGCGGCGGGCATTATTATCAACTGGGATGATTTCTCTGACCTTTCTGATGTAGTGCCGTTGCTGGCACGCCTCTATCCGAATGGCCCGGCCGACATTAACCACTTCCAGGCGGCAGGTGGCGTTCCGGTTCTGATGCGCGAACTGCTCAAAGGCGGCCTGCTGCATGAAGACGTCAATACAGTGGCGGGCTTTGGTCTGACTCGCTATACCAACGAACCGTGGCTGAATAATGGTGAGCTTGACTGGCGTCCTGGCGCTGAGGTCTCGCTCGATGCCGATGTCATTGCCACCTTTGATAAACCGTTCTCCAAACACGGCGGCACCAAAGTACTGAGTGGTAACCTTGGCCGTGCTGTCATGAAGACCTCCGCCGTGCCGGTGGAAAATCAGGTTATTGAAGCGCCGGCGATTGTTTTTGAAAGCCAGCATGACGTGTTGCCGGCCTTCGATGCAGGTTTGCTGGACCGTGACTGCGTGGTTGTTGTACGTCATCAGGGGCCAAAAGCGAACGGAATGCCAGAATTACATAAACTCATGCCGCCACTTGGTGTATTATTGGACCGCCGTTTCAAAATAGCTTTAGTAACCGATGGACGGCTCTCAGGTGCATCGGGTAAAGTGCCGTCGGCGATCCACGTAACACCAGAGGCTTATGATGGTGGATTGCTGGCGAAAGTGCGTGATGGCGATATCATCCGGGTCAACGGGCAGACGGGAGAATTAACGCTGCTGGTGGATGAAAACGAACTTGCCGCACGTCAACCACATATTCCTGACCTGAGCGCGATGCGCGTGGGCACAGGGCGCGAAATGTTCGGCGCACTGCGGGAGAAACTTTCCGGGGCGGAGCAGGGCGCAACCTGTATCACTTTTTAAGACGACACGATTTTAGTTCTGGCGAGAGAAAAACCTGATGAAAAACTGGAAAACGAGTGCAGAAACAATCCTGAAAACTGGCCCGGTTGTGCCGGTGATCGTAGTGAACAAACTGGAACACGCGGTGCCGATGGCGAAAGCGCTGGTTGCCGGAGGCGTTCGCGTTCTGGAAGTGACTCTGCGCACCGCTTGTGCCATAGACGCTATCCGTGCGATTGCTAAAGAAGTGCCGGACGCGATTGTTGGTGCGGGCACCGTGCTGAACCCGCAGCAACTGGCGGAAGTGACCGCTGCGGGTGCGCAGTTCGCCATCAGCCCGGGTCTGACCGAACCGTTGCTGAAGGCCGCAACGGAAGGCTCAATCCCGTTGATCCCGGGTATCAGCACCGTTTCCGAACTGATGCTGGGCATGGACTACGGTCTGAAAGAGTTTAAATTTTTCCCGGCTGAAGCGAATGGCGGCACCAAAGCGCTGCAAGCCATTGCCGGTCCATTTGCGCATGTGCGTTTCTGCCCGACTGGCGGGATTTCTCCGGCAAACTACCGTGACTACCTGGCGCTGAAAAGTGTGCTGTGCATCGGCGGTTCCTGGTTGGTGCCGGCAGATGCGTTGGAAGCAGGTGATTATGACCGCATCACTAAACTGGCACGTGAAGCGGTAGAAGGCGCGAAGCAGTAACCGTGCGGCGGGACTAACCCCGCCAGCCATAAAGCCCGCTCAGCGTTACTGCTGGCGGGCTTTTTTTATCCCTGAACGTTAACGGTCTTCGCTGCCGTAATCGCCCGTTGTACGGCGGTTTCGACATTCTCGCCCGTCGCCAGCGCGACGCCCAGTCGACGGGAGCCGTCGATTTCCGGTTTGCCGAACAGGCGCAACTGCACACCAGCGCCCACCGCTTCATGCACGTTATCGAAGGTCACATTCCGGCTGCTCAAACGCGGCAGGATGACCGCCGAAGCAGACGGGCCATACTGGCGGATGTCGCCAACAGGCAAGCCGAGGAAGGCGCGCACGTGCAGCGCGAACTCGGAGAGATCCTGCGAAATCAGCGTAACCATACCGGTATCATGCGGTCGCGGAGAGACTTCGCTGAAGATGACTTCATCGCCACACACGAATAACTCCACGCCAAACAGACCGTGACCACCGAGCGCCAGGACGACTTTGCGGGCAATCTCTTCCGCGCGTTGCAGCGCGACGGTGGACATCTGCTGCGGCTGCCAGGATTCACGATAATCCCCGTCTTCCTGACGGTGGCCAATGGGAGCGCAAAAATGCACGCCATCCACCGCGCTGACTGTCAAAAGCGTGATTTCAAAATCAAAGTGGACCACGCCTTCGACAATCACGCGACCGGCTCCGGCACGGCCGCCTTGTTGTGCATATTCCCAGGCTTTAGCTAACTGGTCAGTACTTTTAATAAAGCTCTGGCCTTTGCCAGATGAACTCATAACCGGCTTAACAATACACGGCAACCCAATCTCTTCAACCGCCTGATGGAATGCGGCTTCACTGTCAGCAAAACGGTAACTGGACGTCGGAAGCTGGAGTTCTTCCGCCGCGAGACGACGAATGCCCTCACGGTTCATTGTCAGCTTTGCAGCACGCGCACAGGGGACAACGTGCTGGCCTTGTGCTTCCAGTTCAATCAGCGTATCGGTGGCGATGGCTTCGATTTCCGGCACAATGAAATGGGGTTTTTCTTGCGCTACCAGCGCTTTCAGCGCCTCTCCATCCAGCATATTAATAACATGCGAACGGTGGGCGACATGCATTGCCGGGGCATCGGCATAGCGGTCAACGGCAATCACTTCGATGCCGAGACGTTGGCACTCAATGGCCACTTCTTTGCCCAGTTCGCCGGAACCGAGTAACATCACGCGAGTTGCTGCAGGGCGCAGCGCAGTACCTAAAAGAGTCATAGCAGCTTACCGTTGGGAAAAAATCTGCGCGCAGTATAAACGAAAACGTTTGCGTCTGTCTTTTATCACTTGCGATGGTTTTTTCATCGCGCTACTATACTGTATAAATAAACAGTTAAATGAGGCTGCATCATGGCGGTAGAAGTTAAATACGTAGTCATTAGAGAAGGTGAGGAAAAAATGTCTTTTGCCAGCAAAAAGGAAGCGGATGCTTACGATAAGATGCTTGATCTGGCGGAAGTTCTGGGTGACTGGTTAGGCGCAGGTCCGGTCACACTGGAAGACGAAACACGTGACCAAATGGCGCTGTGGCTTGCCGAACAAAAAGACGCACTTAGCAGCATCCTTAAGTCCGGCAAATTGCCTGGAACAGAGGCACAGGAACCTGAAATGTCACCGGCGGCGGATGTGGAGAGTGAGCCGACAGACACCGTGGACATTAAAAGCGCAGCCAAACGCGCGAAAGTTGCCTGATCTTGCACTGCCTGTAATTTGTACCATGCTTTGAAGGGGTAAAAACCAGGAGATAAGCATGAAAATAGCAGGGGTTTTCGCCAGCTTTCTTTTGCTGGCGGGCAGTGCAGCGGCGCATGCCGCTAACGATAAGTCGGTGAAGTTTCCCTCGTGCGAGGGGCTTAACGCTGAAGGCATTGCCGCCAGCGTTAAGCGTGACTATTTGCAAAATCGCATTGTTCGTTGGGCAGACGATCAAAAAAAACTTGGACAGGCTGATCCTGTGGCCTGGATCAGCACCAGGGATATTGTCGGCAAGGGCGATAAATGGGCTGTACCGTTAACCGTACGCGGGAAAAGCACTGATATCCACTATAAAGTGGTGATCGACTGCAAGGCCGGTACGGCGGACTATCAACCACAACCTGACTGACACAATTTTCCCATCTTTTGCAGAGTCAGACATTTCCTGACATCCCCTCGCTTACTCTGAGCGCACCATTATCAGTAGGCGAGGGACATCATGAGTTGGTTAAATCAATTACAGTCGCTGCTTGGTCAGAAAGGCGGAGCAGCAGCATCTTCCTCAGACGCGCAGGGGTTAAGCAAACTGTTGGTACCCGGCGCGCTGGGTGGTCTTGCCGGACTGCTGGTTGCCAGTAAATCATCGCGTAAACTTCTGGCCAAATACGGTACCAGCGCCTTGCTGGTTGGCGGTGGTGCGGTAGCCGGCAGCGTGCTGTGGAATAAATACAAAGATCGTATCCGTGATGCTCACCAGGGTGAGCCCCAGTTTGGTCAACACCATTCACCGTTGGATGTGCGCACAGAACGCCTGATCCTGGCGCTGGTCTTTGCAGCCAAAAGTGATGGTCATATCGATGACAAGGAACGCGCGGCTATCGAACAACAACTTCGAGAAGCAGGCGTGGAAGAGCAGGGACGGGCGCTAATCGCGCAGGCCATTGAGCAGCCTCTTGATCCTGAACGGCTGGCGCGGGGTGTCAAAAACGAAGAAGAAGCGTTGGAAATCTATTTCCTCAGTTGCGCTGCTATCGATATCGATCACTTTATGGAGCGCAGTTACCTTAACGCGTTGGGTGATGCGCTAAAAATCCCTGCCGATGTGCGTGAAGGGATTGAAGAGGATCTTAAGCAACAAAAACATGCTCTCCCGCAATAACAACTGCTACGTTTCGCTTGCATCGCGCGCGGGTTTTGCCACCCTTATAGGTATGTAAAACTAAAAAGAACAGTGCCATGCCGCCGAAAGCGAAAAGAATCCCCCATGCCCTGACTGTGCATGGTGATACACGTATCGATGATTATTACTGGCTGCGGGACGACTCGCGTTCCCAGCCAGACGTTCTGGACTATCTTCAACAAGAAAACCGCTATGGGCATGAGTTGATGGCGTCGCAACAGGCGCTTCAGGACCGAGTGCTGGGGGAGATTATCTCGCGCATTCCGCAGCGTGAGATTTCTGCACCTTATATCAAAAATGGCTACCGCTATCGCCATATCTACGAACCCGGCAACGAATATGCTATCTATCAGCGTCAGTCCGTGCTGAGTGCCGAATGGGATGAATGGCAGGTGCTTCTGGATGCGAACCAACGCGCGGCGCATAGTGAATTCTATACCCTCGGCGGCATGTCCGTGTCGCCCGATAATACCATTATGGCCATTGCGGAAGATTACCTGTCGCGTCGGCAATATGGCCTGCGGTTTCGCAACCTTGAAACCGGGAACTGGTATCCGGAGATGCTTGATAACGTCTCGCCAGAGTTCGTCTGGGTCAACGATTCTGAAACGCTCTACTATGTGCGCAAACATGCGACAACGTTGTTACCGTATCAGGTGTGGCGACATACTGTTGGTACGCCCGCGCAACATGATGAACTGGTCTATGAAGAGCAGGATGAAGCGTTCTACGTCGGATTGAGCAAAACCACCTCGCAGCACTACATCACCATCCATCTGGCCAGTGCCACTACCAGCGAAGTTTTGCTTCTTGATGCGGAATTGCCGGATGCCCAACCGCTACGTTTTTTACCCCGGCGTAAAGACCATGAATACAGCCTCGATCACTACCAGCACACCTTCTATCTACGATCGAATCGGGACGGTAAAAACTTTGGTCTTTATCGCACTAAAGTACGTGATGAAAAGCGCTGGGAAGTGCTGATCCCGGCACGAGACCAGGTGATGTTAGAAGGATTTACCCTGTTTACCGACTGGTTGGTGGTTGAAGAACGGCAGCGCGGATTGACCAGTCTACGGCAAATTAACCGGAAAACCCGCGAAGTTGTTGGTATTGCATTTGATGATCCGGCGTATGTCACGTGGCTTGCTTATAACCCTGAGCCAGAAACGTCGCGGCTGCGCTACGGTTACTCATCGATGACCACGCCGGACACACTGTTTGAGCTGGATATGGACAGCGGTGAACGGCGTGTCATCAAGCAGATTGATGTGGCAGGTTTTGACGCCAGTCAGTACCAAAGCGAGCATTTATGGATCCACGCGCGGGATGGTGTCGAAGTGCCGGTATCGCTGGTGTACAACAAAAATCATTTTCGCGCCGGGCAAAATCCATTGCTGGTCTATGGTTACGGATCTTACGGTGCCAGTATGGATGCCGATTTTAGCAGTAGCCGTTTGAGCCTGTTGGATCGCGGTTTTGTATGCGCGATTGCGCATGTGCGTGGCGGGGGAGAATTGGGGCAGGCATGGTATGAAGAAGGCAAATTCCTCAACAAGAAAAACACGTTCAACGATTTCATTGACGTTACGGACAGTTTGCTCGCGCAGGGTTACGGTTCGCCGCTGTTCTGCTATGGCATGGGCGGAAGTGCGGGCGGACTGTTAATTGGTGCGGTAATTAACGAACGCCCGTCCTTATTTCACGGTGTGATTGCCCAGGTGCCTTTTGTTGATGTGGTCACCACCATGTTGGATGAGTCGATCCCTCTTACCACTGGCGAGTTTGAGGAGTGGGGGAACCCCCAGGATGAAACCTACTACCGGTACATGAAAAGCTACAGTCCCTACGACAACATCGGCGCGCACGATTATCCGCACATGTTGGTGACTACCGGCCTGCATGACTCGCAGGTGCAATACTGGGAACCGGCCAAATGGGTTGCCAAGCTACGGGAGTATAAAACCGACGACAACGTACTGTTGCTCTGTACGGACATGGATTCCGGGCATGGTGGGAAATCAGGGCGATTTAAATCCTATGAAGGCGTAGCGCTGGAATATGCCTTCCTGATAGCCCTGGCGCAGGGGACGTTGCCGGGGCAAAACGCGGACTACTCTTCACCCAAATAGTGTTTCAGCGTCAGGCGCAGTTCCGGGCTCATGCGCTCAAGGTTATTGAATAACCACCGCAGGTAGCCCGGATCGCGATCGGCAATTTCGGCGACCGGTTTGCCCCGGTATTTACCGAACGTAAAGGTTGTCAGCAGTGCGGGGCGGCCGGTAATTGTCACCATTTCATCTGCTGTCCAGCCTGAGACCTGCATGATATCTATCAGTAACGCGGCGGTAATATAGCAGTCGTAAAGTGCCCGGTGGTGGTGCAGACCTGGCGGCGTTTGTACGCTGAGCTTGCGGGATTTATACAACGCCATATTACTGTATTTGATTCCCGGCCACAGGCGACGCGCCAGTTTCATGGTACAAATCCACTCGCCGGGCATTTCCGGCAGGACGCGGCGATCAAAGCTGGCATTGTGGGCGACATACCAGTTACTGCCGTAATAATTCGGCACAATCTCTTCAATCCATGGCTGATTGGCTACCATCGATTCGGTGATCCGATGTATCGCCATGGCTTGTGAACTGATGGGGCGGTCAGGGCGAACCAGATGGCTCATCGGGTTGACGATTTGCCCGTCCACGACGTCAACGGAGGCAATTTCGACAATCCCCCCTTGCAGATCGCAGGTTTCGGTATCGATAACACGCAACATACCCAACTCCATTATTTCGCTTTAGGCTCATAAGGTAAGCGGGAAAGCGACACTGAGGCCAGCCGATGCGCAATCAAACGCTCGCGAAACCAGGCTCGCAGGTGCTCTGGCTGTTCACGCTCAATGGCTTCAGCAACCACGGGCATGTTATAGCGTTCTTTAAATGCGACGCCAGCTGCGGCAAGATCGACATTGATCTTATCCATTTCATCCTGCCCAAGCTGTGCAAGGTTCGTTGTCATGATTTTCTCCTGGGTTCACGCGGCAAAAGTTACGCAACCTGCCGCATACAGACAAGCACGCCGACAATGATACTCGACGCGATTATTATACAGGGCTATTCTCTGTCCCATATGTATAACAAAAAGGAATGAACAATATGCTCACATCTGCTGTTCGCCGCTGGCGCATGATCGCGCTGATCACCGCCCTTTTTGCCACTCCTGCCGCGCTGGCGCATGCGCATTTGAAAAACCAGTATCCGGCCGCGGGGGCGGAGGTTACCGCTGCACCGCAGGCGCTAACGCTCACCTTTTCTGAAGGCATCGAAGCGCAGTTCAGTGGTATCAGCGTAACAGGGAGTCAGCAGCAAATTATCCCGACCGGCGCGATCAAACGCAATGAGAATGACAAAATGCAAATGATCGTACCGCTGGAGCAGCCGCTCACCCCGGGCCAATATACTGTTAACTGGCATGTGGTGTCCGTCGACGGGCACAAAACCCACGGTCAGTATCAATTTTCCGTGAAGTAACCATGTTGGCAACGGGATATGTTGCGCTGCGATTCCTTCATTTTGCAGCACTGATGCTGATTCTCGGCAGCGCGCTGTTCAGCGCGTGGCTGGCTCCGCGTAACCTGCGCCGTTTGCTGACACATCGTTTTCACGCATTGCAACACCTCTGCCTGTGGCTGAATGCGGTGAGTACCGTGCTGCTATTCGGCGTTCAGGGTGGAATAATGGGGAATGGCTGGCAGGATGTTTGGCGACCGGAAATCTGGCTGGCGCTAACCAGCACGCAGTTCGGTTCGGTTTGGACGCTACAAATCCTGATGGCCTCGTTAACCCTGATTGTTGCCCTGTTGCAACCACAGAATCAGCAACGACTTCTGTTGCTGGTGGCTATCCAGTTTTTGCTGGCGGCAGGCGTTGGTCACGCTGCGACACGAGAAGGCGTAGTGGGAGTATTGCAACGTGGTAATCATCTTTTGCATTTGCTTTGCGCGGCTGTCTGGCTTGGCGGATTGCTTCCGGTGCTGTTTTGCATGCAACTGGCGCGTGGACGCTGGCATGCCGCCGCGATAGCGACAATGATGCGTTTTTCTCGCTACGGGCATTTTGCCGTCGCCGGGGTTGTTCTGACCGGTATTATTAATACCCTGATGGTTCAGGGGAACGTTTTACCGTGGAACAGCGCATGGGGGCGGATGCTGTTGCTGAAATGTGCGCTTGTCGCGTTGATGGTGGTAATTGCCCTTGTGAATCGGTATGTTCTGGTGCCACGGCTGAGCCTGAAAAATGACACTTCCCGGCAGCAGTTTATCCGCATGACATGGGCTGAAGCGGGGCTGGGCGCGCTGGTGCTGGCGGCGGTAAGTGTATTTGCAACCTGGGAACCTTTTTGACTGAACCTGGCGGAAAGAATGAAAAAAAGTATATTGATGTTGTTGCTGTTGGCCTGTTCGGGCGCTGCGCTGGCGACGCCGCAAGTGATCACTGTTAGCCGTTTTGAAATTGGTAAAGACAAGTGGGCGTTTAATCGCGAAGAAGTGATGCTCACCTGCCGTCCGGGTAAGGCATTGTACGCGATTAACCCGAGCACGTTGGTGCAGTATCCGCTCAACGATATTGCACAACAACAGGTTGCCAGCGGCAAAAGCAGCGGCCAGCCAATTAGCATTATCCAGATTGACGATCCCAACCGGCCAGGTGAAAAAATGAGTCTTGCACCCTTTATCGCCCGGGCCGAGACGCTTTGTTAAAGTCTGTCATTAACGCACTGATTTAAAATAAAAAACCGCAAGGCTGTATTAACAACTCTTGCGGTTTTGACATTTTGAAGCGTGACGATAACCTGATTTTTTTGACCACTTTTGTCGCGGACTGGAAAACCTGGCGTCGTCATCTATTCTTAAAGTGCCAGGCGACTTAGCCTGCATTAATGCCAACTTTTAGCGCACGGCTCTCTCCCAAGAGCCATTTCCCTGGACCGAATACAGGAATCGTGTTCGGTCTTTTTTTTTGGGCACTCCAGTAATACCAGCCCGGCAGCGCGAATTCAAGCGGTTATCACGCGACTGTTGTACTGGCGTCGGGAAGGCCATTAAAAGGAAACGCGCAGTTATGACCGCGCACTCTGTCTATCTATTTCTTGGCGCCGTGCGCAGGCCTTCTTTACTTACCAGCCTCCCGGTCCACCGCCACCTGGACCTTGCATTGGAGCTCCACCGCGCCCCCCACCGTGTCCGCCGCCTGGGCCCGGTCCCCAAAAGGGACCGATACATCCAGAAAGAGAAAGCGATGCACTGAGTGTGATAACCAGAAAAATGACTTTTTTCATATAAACTCCTCGACAGGGAGCGCCAATTTATCAGTAATTCATGGGGTTAACTTAAGTTAAATCTTAAAAAATTGTGATTAAATTGTGATTAAATTGTGAGGCGATACGTGAAGCACGGAGGGGGATTTTCTGAAAGATGGCAAGCTGAAATATGACCAGCGGTTGGTTCTATTAAAAGGCAGAGTGTAACACTCTGCCTTTTACTCTTTATGAGAGAAACAGTTGATTAAGTTTCGCCGCTACATCATCCAGCAATTCAAAACGGCGGCGATATTCGGCACGTTTTTTACTGGCAATAGCTTCCAATGGTTTGCGGGTAAATTGCGTGGGTAAACGCCAGCGCCAGGTATTCTCTTTTTCGCCTTCGATTGAAGCCCAGAATTCATCGTAACTGGCGTGGAAATGACGACCTTTGCTTAAACGATAACGCAGCGCGCGAAATACGTGGCCATTATCGCTGACTCCATACAGCGCCGTTACGCCCGTTTGTGCAGCTAACTGGCTCAATACCTCCAGCAACATCTTTTTCGGGAACACGCCGTGGCAGGCGCGGGTAGCGACTTTAATGACATCATGGTTAACGCTTTTACGCGGCCCTTGCAATCCGCCAATGACCAGCGCGCGCTGACCGTTTTCGCTCACTACGCTGAATGTTGCACTGGCCAGCAAGATATTTTCAGCATCACGTAGCCACAATGTACTTTCGCCCTCACGTTCTGCTTTACTGGCACAGGAAGCGTATAGACAAAAACGGCTATCATCTTTGCCTGTAAATTCAATGATCTGGCACGATTCTGCCGCACTCAGCGCATCTGCCAGCACAGGAGGAACCTGCTCGTCGAGCCAGGTGTAATGCGCAATGATGGCATCAGCACGCTGGGCCGCATTTAAACCGCGGGTCAGATACTGGCGGTGCGTCTTACTCGGCAGCGTTACCTGAGCGCTAAGCAGACGGTCAAATTCCGGGCGACACGACAGATTGTTCAGCATGCGGTTCGTTGGCGACCAGAAAAGCAACGAACGTAGCAGAAACTTAATTCGATAATCAGTCTTTTTCCAGATCGGTCCCGGAATAAGACGGCCGGTGACTAAATCGGAAATAATATGCCGATTGTTATTTGCGTTAAGTTCTGTACGCAGGCTGATATTTGACACGATGAGGACCTCTTATTGTTTCACCGCCCATTTTAGAGATCCGCAAAATACAAATTAACGCTGCCGGGTGTTTTATTTACGCTTCGTTTAGGAATGATTTAGATTAATCGTGCATTTTGAATTTCCCTCCCTTCGTCAAGGGGGTTTTCTATACTAAAAATAAGGGGGGGAAATATGTATAAATGTATTGACGGTACGCTTTGGCGACACATCTGGATTGTGGGCGATCTGCATGGTTGTCACCCGCAACTTATGCAAGCATTGCGTGAACGCCGCTTTGACCCTTATCAGGATTTGCTTATTTGCGTCGGCGACCTGATTGATCGGGGACCGCAAAGCCTTCAGTGCCTTGGGTTATTGCATAAAAGATGGTTTAAAACCGTACGTGGTAATCATGAGCAGATGGCGATTGATGCATTGCGTTACGGTGATATGGCGATGTGGCAACGTAATGGTGGGCGATGGTTTGCAGAACTTGATCATGCAGAGCAGCAGCGGGCGCTGGCCGCATTGCACTCCTGTGCAGCGCTGCCCTATATCCTTGAAGTACGCTGTGACAGCGGCATCAATGTCATTGCGCACGCCGATTATCCGGCAGAAGAGTACCAGTGGGATAAAGCGGTAGACGGCGAGTCAGTGCTGTGGCGACGCGACAGGCTGAATCAGCTTTTATCCGGCAAAGGCGGCAAAATTGCCGGGGCTGACCATTTCTGGTTCGGACATACGCCGCTAAAGCAGCGCTATGATGCGTATAATTTGCACTATATCGACACGGGAGCGGTGTTTGGCGGTGCATTAACACTGGTGCAGGTGCAGTGATTAAAAATCGCTGAATTCATTGGCCGGACGCCAGAAACCGTCAATAAATCCTTCAACGGGGTAGCAGCCTCCGTGGCGCAAACGCTGATCGTCCATGGCTCGCAGGCACTGTTGCTCGGTATTGAACACATCAATGACGATATCGTCACACCCACCGTCCAGGTAGCAAACGAATAAGACCAGAGCGAACATTCCATCCTCGGTACAGTACAACGTAACGATAAGTGTAGGGGATGAATGAGGACAGGGGAAAGCAGAAGGGTAAATAACCCGTCTTACGGACGGGTTCCCTTTGGATCAGGCAAGACGCATAACCCAGGTATCAGATTTCTGATCGTAATGTTCCCGGTACAGGACCGAATGTTCGCCGTTGAGAATTGCCGGTATGCTGGTATCCGCATCCCAGGCATCAAGTTGCATACATAAATCCGGGTCAGAATCGCACGGGATACGTAACGTTCGCTCCCCCTGATTATCCCCCTGCAGCTCGGCATCATCGATTTCGAATGCGCCAATGCGCACGCTGGTCTTCGTCATAATGCTCTCCATTGATCGCTGATATTGTGGTACGACCAGTAAGGCCGTCCAAAATTCAGCCTGGTACAACACAGAGCAAGTTGCCAGTCAGATCGTGCTATTTTTTTGCGCGCCGTCACGCATTCCCGGCAAACAAGCGCCCATCGCGCACCAGTTCGCGGGGGTAACTGTTTTTCAGCCGTGAACCGACTTTTTTGGCCAGCCCCAGCGGTTGCCCCTGGAACGTCACAATCACATCATCGCGCGGTGGCGTGGTGTGAGGGTAGATGTCCCGTCCGCGATACCACTCTTCGGCTTCTGCTTGCGTCAGTGGGAAGGCAAGAGGATTATCATGGCCCGCCAGTGCAATGATGGCTTCATGTTGCCAGCGATAACCTTTATTGTGTGTTTCGGCGAGGCGGATACCGATGCGGGAAAAACGGACTTTTCCGATCAGCGGTTCGATATCGGCCGGGAAAAGCCAGATCTCTTTATCCCGCTGCCACAGATGCAGTTCCTCACCCCAACTCAGTCCCACGGCCATTGCTGCTGTTTCAACCAATGTGGCTTCACGCGGTTTCAGCGGGGTGAAGGGGAAAGTTCCCACTTTATAGGTGGGGGGGGGCAGGGCGTCGACATCGGCAGTTTTACGCAGTCTGGCGACAAAGAAGCCTTCGCAGTCGTAAATTTGTGGAAAAACGTGCAGAAAACCGTCGGCAGTGAGCGCGCGTCCAGCATCGGGGAAAAGTTCACCCAGTGGTAGAAACTCAACGGCATGTGGATATTGATCTCGTAACCAATGACAGATGGCTTCGTTTTCATCACGGTTGAGTGTACAGGTGGAATAAACCAGGACTCCGCCGGGACGTAATGCGTGAAAGGCGCTCATGATCAGTTCGCGCTGGGTGGCAGCTATCTCCCGATTGCTGGCGACCGACCAGTTTTTCAGGGCATCGGCATCTTTACGCACTACGCCTTCCCCGGAGCAGGGGGCATCAAGCAAAATCGCATCAAACATCCCCGGTAGCGCGGGGCCAAATACGCGACCATCGAAATGGGTCAACGCAACATTACGGATACCGTTACGACTGATATTGGCATGCAGTACTTTCACCCGACTGGCGGAGAACTCGTTAGCAAGAATAGCGCCTTTGTTTTCCATCTTTGCGGCGATTTGCGTGGTTTTCGACCCTGGCGCGGCCGCGACATCCATCACCCGTTGCGGCATCTCACCGTCGGCAAACAGTGCGGCAACAGGCAACATGGAACTGGCTTCCTGAATGTAAAATAAGCCGCTTAAGTGTTCCGCGGTACTGCCCAGCGGCAGTGTCTCCTCATCATCCCGCTCGATCCAGAAGCCTTCTGCACACCACGGAACAGGCGTCAGTTGCCAGCCATAGGGTGACACCAGCGCCAGAAAATCTGTCACGGTGATTTTTAGCGTATTCACGCGGATACTGCGACGCAGCGGGCGCTGACAGGCAGCGATGAATTCGTCGAAAGAGAGATGTTCCGGCATTGCGAGGCGCATTTGCGCCAGGAATTCTTCAGGAAAGTAGACAGCGTTTTGAGCCACAGAGCGCCCCACAAGGAGTAAAACAGGCGCGCAGTGTAGCATAAAGGCTCCGGCGCAGGCACGCCGGAGCCAGCAGGTTTAACGCGGAAGGGCCGTACCCCATTGACGCCACTCTTTAGGCTCGCTTTCCAGCAACAAGAAGTGTTTACCCGGCTGAGCTTTTGGCGCTAATGGCGTATCGGGTGGCGTTGCGAAGGCAATACCACCGCGAATGAACTGATTAAAGGTGCCGGTTTTCACTACCCCGCCGGTCAAACCAAAGTCCAGCGTGTAACCTGACGCCAGCCAGAATACTGAGTTGTTGCGCACCAGGTGCTGATAACGCTTGCTGATGCGCATCGCCACCATCACACGATCTGACAATGTACCCAGTGTCAATCCTGTCACGGTGCCAACTTCGATACCGCGGAACAACACAGGCGTGCCGATGTTCATCGAACCCACTTCCGGTGCTTCAACCACAATATTTAGCCCATCAAGGTAACGGGAGTCGGTGATGGTGGCTTCGGAAATTTCAAAATCACGTCGCATCTCACCGCGGCCCGGTTCAACATTGATGTAAGGCTGCAACAGCGTATCAAGGTGCTCAACGCCTGCGGCAGAAATTTGCGGTGTGATTACCGAGAAACGTGTACCGGCACGGGCGAAGGTTTGCACATATTCCGGATAGAGCACGGCGCTTGCCTGCACTTCGTTCTTATCCGTGAGCAACTGTAAGTTCTGGATCTGCCCGATATCAATACCCAGATAGCGGATCGGCATTCCCGCGGCCAGTTTACCGGCATCGAATGTATGCAGGGTGATTTGACCGCCCACTGCGCGCGCTGCGGTTTCCGAGGCATAAAGCACGCGTTTATCGCCTTTGCGCACGCGCCCGCTGGCGCCGCTGAGGTTATCAAAACTGATTGCGCCTTTAATCGCCCGGGAAAGTGGAGACGCCTGCACGGTCAGACCGCTGCCATTGAGTTGCACTTTCGCGCCCCCCTCAGCCCAGAACACACTGTTGGTGGTCAGCAAGTCGCGATATTCCGGTTTAATATGCAAATCAATGTCGAATGCATTCGCACGCGGGCGAACGGTTATCACCTGACCTACTTCGAATTTGCGGTAGAGCACCACGGAACCGGTTTGAACATCTGGCAAGGTTTCTGCCGTCAGCGTCAGGGTAGTGGTTGGCAGATCGCTCAGACTGTTTTCGAGCGCTTTATCGAGGTTGGCGAACAGCGGGTAACTTTTTTTCATCTCCCCTTTATCGCCGGGCAGAATGCGGATCCCGCCGCTGACCCACTCGCTGGCGCTGGCAGCGAGGAACTCAACGCCGTCCAGACCCATTTTCACGTCGATGCGGCTGTTGACCACAAATTTGCTGTCACCGTGCACCAGCGAGCGGTATTGCGGATCGATAGCCACGGCAAAAGAGACACCGTCATTTGTGAGGGTGCGTTCCAGCACCTGGCCTATTTGTACGCCATGCAATACCAGAGGTTGTCCGGCGTCGATACCATAACTTTCCGGTGCGGTTAGCGTTAGCGTCAGTACTCCCGGTGCTTGCAATAAAGTTTTGTCTGCCGGCAACACCGGGAACTGATTACGCGGTTGACCTTCGCCCGGCACCAGCTCAAGCGTATTGCCGGTTAACAGCGAACTGATATTAGGGTTATCAAGGGATATTTTGGGACTACGCATCTCAATGCGGGTGGTATCGCGCAGCAAGTTGACGACACCCGGATCAACGGTCAACTCGCCCGTGACGTTACCGCCAGGATTGAGATTGATTTTTGTCAGTTCGCCCACTTCCAGCCCCTGGTACATCAGTGGCGTCGAACCGGCCTTCAGCCCCTGTCCGCCAGGGAGATCCAGTTTCACCAGCACACCGCGCTGGCTATGGGCTAAATCTTCATATAACCCATACTCATCATCTTGTGCGGCCGCTTGTGAGTCATCCGGTGAATCAAAAGCGATAGCGCCATTAACCAACGCCGCCAGGCTTTCAAGTTCTACCTTCGCGCCACTGAGATTCACGTCCGCTTTCACGCCGGACACATTCCAGAAACGGCTGCCTTTCTTGACCAGGTTTGTGAAACGACGCTCGATCAGCACATCGATGGTCACACCTTGTTTGTTGGCATTGATGGCGTAATCGTAGACGCGGCCTACGGGAATTTTGCGAAAATAGACCAGCGATCCACTGTTTAGCGCGCCTAAATCCGGGGCATGCAGATGGATCATCAATTCGCCATTATTCAGACGATATTTCGGCTGGGTATCGAGCGCTGTGAAGTGCTCTTGCGGATCGCCTTTTCCTGGCATCATGCCGATATAGTTACCGCCAACCAGCGCATCCAGCCCGGAGACACCGGCCAGCGACGCTTTCGGCGTGACCAACCAGAACTGGGTTTCGCTGCGCAGGGCATCTTTCATATTGGCTTTGATACTGGCGCGAACTTCAATTTTTTTCAGATCGTCACTCAGGCGAATATCCTGCACGGTACCGACTTCCACACCTTGATACCGCACGGGGGTGCGCCCGGCAACGATGCCATCGGCGGACATAAAATCGATCGTGATGGTATTACCCCGGTCTTCATAGCTGCTCCAGATAAGCCAGCTTGCGATCAACAAGGCAATCACCGGTAACAGCCAGAACGGCGAAATGCGCCGTTTTGATTTTATACGCGCTTCAGTCGGCGAAGCGGGGGTTTCCTGACTCATGTGCATCCCAAAGTAAGCGACTGTCCAGCCATTCCACAGCAAGAATAGTCAAAATTACCGCCGCGCCGAAATAAAACGCGGCCGGTCCCATTGTAAAAGCGAGTAGCTGGTCGCGATTAATCAGTGACATCATCAGTGAAATGACAAACAGATCGAGCATCGACCAACGCCCGATCCAGGTCACAAAGCGCAAAAGCAGCAGGCGAGTGCGTAACCCCTGTTCAAATTTGAAATGGATGCTGAGAAGCAGTGTAAACAGCACAATCACTTTGGTAAACGGCACCAGAATACTGGCGATAAAGACGACTCCTGCTACAGCGATATTGCTGTGTGCAAGTGAAACAATACCAGAGAGAATGGTGTCTTCCTGTCGCGTGCCATTAACGTAGATGATTGAAATTGGCATCAGGTTGGCCGGAAAAAGCAGAATGAATGATGCAATTAGCGATGCCCAGCACTTTTGCAGGCTTTGCTTACGCCGCAAGGGGAGCGGAATATGGCAGCGAGGGCAGCGACCACGCACATCGGGAACGCCCGTAAAGTGACACCCGAGGCAAATACGCAACTGTGGATCGGGACGTTTCGCCGGACGTTGCGGATAAAATCGCTCCCATAATTGCTCAACATTCAGGTGGACAAGCGTCATTACGCTCAGAATCACCAACGCGGCAAAGGCAAACAAACCCACACCCGGCTGCAAGAAGGCGTAATCCTGGACTTTAATCGATGCAACGCCGATGCCCACCAGGTAGATGTCCAGCATCACCCACTCTTTGAGTTTCTCCAGCATTAACAGTACCGGGCGAAGATTCATGCCGATAATATTGCCAAGCCATAAATAGGCAATCGCGGTAACCAAAACCAACGGTGCGCCTACGGTGCAAAACAGGACCATGGCACCGGTGAGCGGCGAGCCCTGAGCGGTCATTTGCCAGATCCCTTGCAACAGATTGGCATCGATACGCACACCTAACAGATACAAGTGCAACAACGGCTCGCCCCAGGCGAAGGGCATCAGCAAAATCATCGTCACCGCCATGGCCCCAAGCCGGGTTAGCGACCAGTCGCGACCATCGCGGACTTTAGCGTCGCAGCAGGGGCAGAATGCACTTTGGTGCGATTTCATAACCGGTAACGCAAAAAGCGTATCGCATTGCGGGCAGCGCTGATAATGTGCGCGGGGCAATGCTTCACCTACCCGGTGAATGGCGAGTTTTTGCGTAGCCGCGAGTTGTCGAATCTTCAGTGCCATTGCGTACGTCAGGAAAGGTTTGAATGAATCTATCTTAACTCATGTCGGGAACATCTTGAGCATCAACGCATTTAATGCTTATTTTAATAGGCTACGCAGTTTTTCAAAGTAAGACACCAAAGTGGTTGGATAATGAACAAAACAGAATTTTACGCGGACCTTAACCGCGATTTTCAGGCGTTAATGGCAGGCGAAACCAGTTTTTTAGCGACGCTGGCGAACACCAGCGCATTACTGTTTGAACGTCTTGATGGGGTGAACTGGGCCGGTTTTTACCTGCTCGAAGGTGATACGCTGGTGTTAGGACCGTTCCAGGGAAAAATTGCCTGTGTGCGTATTCCCGTCGGTCGCGGCGTGTGTGGTACGGCTGTGGCGCAGAACCGCGTTCAGCGTGTGGAAGATGTGCATCAGTTTGATGGACATATTGCCTGTGATGCCGCCAGTAATTCTGAAATCGTATTACCGCTGTCGGTGGATAATCAGATAATTGGCGTGTTGGATATCGACAGCGTTGTCTTCTCGCGTTTCACGGCTGAGGATGAACAAGGGCTGCGCGAGCTCGTGTTGCATCTGGAAAATGTCCTCGCGGGGACTGACTTTAAAAAAATCTTTGCGCCCGTCGCAGGATAATCAACGGATAACGTAGCATTTACGGATAGCGTCATTATAATGACGCCTGTTCATGCCTGCGCTTGTTGGCAACGTCCGTTGTAATCAGGAAATTTCATGGAAAATCAACCTAAGTTGAATAGCAGTAAAGAAGTTATCGCTTTTTTGGCCGAACGTTTCCCTCACTGTTTCAGTGCTGAAGGCGAAGCACGCCCCCTGAAAATCGGCATTTTTCAGGACTTAGTTGAGCGTGTTGAGGGTGAGATGAGTCTCAGTAAAACCCAACTTCGTTCCGCTTTACGTCTTTATACTTCAAGCTGGCGTTACTTGTACGGCATCAAAGCGGGCGCTGCTCGTGTGGATCTCGACGGCAACCCGTGTGGCGTGCTGGATGAGCAGCATGTAGAACATGCACGTAAACAGCTTGAAGAAGCCAAAGCTCGCGTTCAGGCACAGCGTGCTGAACAGCAAGCAAAAAAACGAGAAGCCGCAGCTGCTGCCGGTCAGGAAGAGGCGCCGCGTCGTGAGCGTAAACCTCGTCCGGCTCCGCGTCGTAAAGAAGGCGGCGAGCGCAAACCTCGTGCTGACAAACCTGTCGCGAAAACCCAACGTGCGCCACAGCAGGAAGAGCGTCATACGCCAGTTTCAGATTTATCTGCGCTGAGCGTAGGACAGAACCTGAAAGTGAAGGCGGGGAACAATGCGATGGATGCCACCGTACTGGAAATCACTAAAGATGGCGTTCGCGTACAGCTTAGTTCGGGTATGTCGATGATTGTACGCGCAGAACATCTCTTGTTCTGAAACGGAGGCCTGGCCTGGCATGAACACTTTGTTTAAGCGCACAGCGTTGGTTGGTCTGTTACTTGTAACAGGCCACGCCCTGGCTGTGGAAGATATCACCCGTGCCGATCAAATCCCGGTGTTGAAGGAAGAGACGCAGCACGCGACAGTGAGCGAACGCGTAACCTCGCGTTTCACCCGCTCTCATTACCGCCAGTTCGATCTCGATCAGGCGTTCTCTGCGAAGATTTTCGACCGTTATCTGAATCTGCTGGATTACAGCCACAATGTGTTGTTGGCTGGCGATGTCGATCAGTTTTCGCAGAAGAAAGGTCAACTTGGCGACGAATTGCGCAGCGGCAAACTCGACGTCTTTTATGACCTGTATAACCTGGCGCAAAAGCGCCGTTTTGAACGTTACCAGTACGCTCTGAAAGTGTTAGAGCGTCCGATGGACTTCACCGGTAATGACACGTTCAATCTGGATCGCAGTAAAGCGCCCTGGCCGAAAAATGAAGCAGAGTTGAATGCGCTGTGGGACAGCAAAGTAAAGTATGACGAGTTGAGTCTTAAGCTCACAGGGAAAGACGAAAAAGAAGTGCGCGAAACCCTGGCCCGTCGTTATAAGTTTGCTATTCGTCGCCTGGCGCAGACCAACAGTGAAGACGTGTTCTCTCTGGCCATGACGGCGTTTGCCCGCGAGATCGATCCCCATACTAATTACCTTTCTCCACGTAATACTGAGCAATTTAATACTGAAATGAGTCTCTCACTCGAAGGTATTGGCGCGGTATTGCAGATGGACGACGACTACACCGTGATCAATTCAATGGTTGCAGGCGGCCCGGCGGCGAAAAGTAAAGCTATCAGTGTGGGCGATCGCATCGTCGGCGTTGGGCAGACTGGCCAGAATATGGTGGACGTCATCGGCTGGCGTCTTGACGACGTTGTTGCGCTGATCAAAGGGCCAAAAGGTAGCAAAGTGCGTCTCGAAGTCCTCCCTGCGGGTAAGGGCACGAAAACACGCATTGTGACGCTGACACGTGAACGGATCCGCCTTGAAGATCGGGCCGTGAAAATGTCCGTGAAGACCGTCGGCAAAGAAAAAGTCGGCGTGCTGGATATTCCGGGTTTTTATGTCGGCCTGACTGACGATGTGAAAGTTCAGTTGCAAAAACTGGAAAAACAAAATGTCAGCAGTGTGGTTATTGATTTACGTACTAACGGCGGCGGTGCGCTGACGGAAGCGGTTTCGCTTTCCGGTCTGTTTATTCCGTCCGGTCCGGTTGTTCAGGTTCGTGATAATAACGGCAAGGTGCGTGAAGACAGTGATACCGATGGTGTCGTCTATTACAAAGGGCCGCTGGTGGTGCTGGTTGACCGTTTTAGCGCCTCGGCATCGGAAATCTTCGCTGCGGCAATGCAGGATTACGGGCGTGCACTAATTGTTGGTGAGCCAACCTTCGGTAAAGGAACTGTTCAGCAGTATCGCTCGCTTAATCGTATCTACGATCAGATGCTGCGTCCTGAGTGGCCAGCGCTGGGTTCGGTGCAGTACACCATCCAGAAATTCTATCGTGTGAACGGCGGCAGTACCCAGCGCAAAGGCGTCACGCCGGACATTATTATGCCGACCGGGACGCAGGTGACGGAAACCGGTGAAAAATTTGAAGACAACGCACTGCCGTGGGACAGCATTAATGCAGCCACCTTTGTGAAATCGGGCGATTTGAAACCGTTTGGCGCGGAACTCCTTAAAGATCATGAGGAGCGTATCGCGAAGGATCCTGAGTTCCAGTACATCATGAAGGACATTGCCCGCTTCAATGCCCTGAAAGATAAACGCAATCTCGTATCGCTGAATCTGGCGCAGCGTGAAAAAGAGAATGCGGAAGATGATGCTATTCGTCTCTCCCGTCTCAACGATCGCTTTAAACGTGAAGGCAAGCCGTTATTGAAAAAGCTGGATGATTTGCCGAAGGATTACCAGGAGCCGGACCCATACCTTGATGAGACGGTTCATATTGCGCTTGACCTTGCGCATCTGGATAAAGACAAACCGGCGGAACAACCCGCTCCCGCGAAGTAAAAGCAAGCAGGCACAAGAAATTGTGCCTGTTTTTTTTAACAATCCTCCGTTGGCGTAAGCATTGTGCTACAAAATGTAAAGTTGTGTCTTTCTGGTGACTTACGCTGTCCCGATGCTTGAAAATACCGTTTATACCCATACGATGTGGGTAATCGCATAGTGCGTTTTGTTAAATCGAGGTTAAAAGAAAATTATGATGCGAATCGCGCTCTTCCTGTTGACTAACCTGGCCGTTATGTTGGTATTCGGTCTGGTGCTTAGCCTGACGGGCATTCAGTCGAGCAGCGTTCAGGGCTTGCTAATCATGGCGCTGCTGTTTGGTTTTGGTGGCTCATTCATTTCCCTGTTGATGTCCAAATGGATGGCGCTGAAATCTGTAGGTGGGGAAGTCATTGAGCAACCGCGCAACGAAATGGAACGCTGGTTGATGGATACGGTGGCACAGCAGTCCCGCCAGGCAGGCATCGCTATGCCGCAGGTGGCCATTTACCATGCGCCGGATATCAACGCATTTGCAACCGGCGCGCGCCGGGATGCTTCTCTGGTTGCTGTGAGTACCGGACTGTTACAAAACATGAGTCGTGATGAAGCCGAAGCAGTTATCGCGCATGAAATCAGCCATGTGGCGAACGGCGATATGGTGACTATGACGCTGATCCAGGGCATCGTGAACACCTTCGTTATCTTTATTTCCCGCATCATTGCGCAGATTGCTGCAGGTTTCCTGAGTGGAAACCGTGATGATGGTGAAGAGAGCAATGGCAACCCGTTGATCTATTTCGCCGTGGCGACCGTGCTGGAGCTGGTATTCGGTATTCTGGCGAGCATCATTACCATGTGGTTCTCCCGCCATCGCGAATTCCATGCGGACGCCGGTTCGGCGAAACTGGTGGGGCGCGAGAAGATGATTGCAGCCCTGCAACGCCTTAAAACCAGCTATGAGCCGCAGGAAGCCAGCAGCATGATGGCGTTTTGCATCAACGGTAAGTCTAAATCACTGAGTGAACTGTTTATGACTCACCCGCCGCTGGACAAACGTATTGAGGCTTTACGCACTGGTGAATATCTGAAATAAGCTGCTTGTGGAAAGTAAAAAAGCGCGTCTACCGACGCGCTTTTTTTATGTCGAACGCGGCTGCGTAACGCGTAACCCACTGATCACCGCAGCCAGCAAGGCCAGTAATCCGGCCAGCAGCAGTGAAACGTGTGTTCCGGTGGTATCAAACAGGTTAAACATCAGCGCTACCAGTGCAGCGCCGGAACTTTGCCCCAGTAAACGGGCCGTACCCAGCATACCGCTGGCCCCACCACTGCGCTGCCGGGGGGCTGCGGTAATAATCGTATGGTTATTAGGCGATTGGAACAGGCCAAAGCCAGCGCCGCACAGCGCCATGCGCCAGACAATATCGATATCAGCAGGCGCAGCCGGGAGTATTGCGAGTGCGAACAACCCCACAGCCATCATCGCCAGGCCCAATGCGCCGAGCATCCCTGCATGTACCCGCTCAATCAGATAACCTGCCAGCGGCGCCATTACCATGGTGGCCAGCGGCCAGGGCGTTAACAATATGCCACTTTCCACTTCACTACGCCCAAGCGTGGTTTGCAGGAAAAAGGGCAGAGAAACCAGCGCCAACATCTGGGCGCAGAATGAGCAAACCGAGGTGCAGATAGAGAGCGAAAACAATGGAATGCGCAACAGATCAACCGGCAGGAGCGGTACAGGCAGCCGGAGTTGTCTGCGAACAAACAACCAGCCCGTTATCAACAATGCAATGATTTCCACACCGACCACGCTAACAGATTGCCCCTGTGCAAAACCGCTGAGTGCAGTAATCAAAAGCCCAAATGTGAGGGCATTCATCACGGCGCTGGGTAAATCAAATTTTGGCATGGTGCTGCGTGCCCCGTTGGGCGGCAGAAATTTGATGGCCAGTAACAAGGCAATAATGCCCAACGGCACATTAACCAAAAATAACCATTGCCAGGAAGCGACAGAGAGTATTGCTGAGGCAAGCGTTGGCCCGGCGGCAGAAGAAACCGCGACAACAAACGAGTTAATGCCCATCCCGCGCCCCAGCCTGCGCTGAGGGTAGATAAGGCGTATCAACGCCGTGTTAACGCTCATGAGCGCAGCACCGCCGAAACCTTGCGCCACGCGTGCCAATGTTAGCGTAAGAAGCGAGTCTGACAGTGCGCAAAGCAGCGAGGTTAAAGTGAATAATACCAGCCCACATTGATAAACACGGCGATAGCCGAACATGTCGCCAAGGAAAGAGAGCGTCAGCAACGAGACGACAATAGCAATCTGATAAGCGTTAACGATCCAGATGGAACTGGCCGGGGAGGCATTCAGATCGCGGGCGATAGTCGGCAGGGCGACGTTGGCGATGGCACCGTCCAGCACTGCCATAGCGATGCCGATGACGATCGTCAGAATTGCGCCATAGCGCAGCGGCACGGGGAGACCGTCTGTGGAACTTTTATCCATACAGATTTCAGGGCTATAATCACAGAGTTATTTGTATAATGATTCTATCATTGGTATTCCGGCTTTATGTCGCAGATTTGTAACGAAGTTAGCAAACGCGCATTGCGGCGGTAGGTCGACGAATTTATAATAAAAACCGATTCTGATTTTTATAAAACACAGGCGATGAGGTGATTAATGGCAATCGCAGATTTGGATAAGCAGCCAGATTCTGTCTCTTCTGTATTGAAGGTATTTGGCATTCTGCAGGCGCTCGGCGAAGAGCGTGAGATCGGTATCACCGAGCTTTCGCAGCGTGTCATGATGTCAAAAAGCACCGTTTATCGCTTTTTGCAAACAATGAAGTCTTTGGGCTATGTCGCGCAGGAAGGGGAGTCTGAAAAATATTCCCTGACCCTGAAATTGTTCGAACTGGGCGCCCGTGCGTTACAAAACGTTGATTTGATCCGCAGTGCGGACATTCAGATGCGTGAACTCTCCCGTCTGACGAAAGAGACCATCCACTTGGGTGCGCTGGATGAAGACAGCATTGTTTACATCCACAAGATTGATTCAATGTATAACTTGCGTATGTACTCACGCATTGGTCGTCGTAACCCGCTGTACAGCACTGCGATTGGTAAAGTTCTGCTGGCGTGGCGTGACAAGGAAGAAGTACTGCAAATTCTGGACGGCGTGGAATACAAACGCAGCACCGATCGCACCATTACCAGTACGGAAGATCTGTTGCCGATGCTGGATATTGTGCGTCAGCAGGGCTATGGCGAAGATAACGAAGAGCAAGAAGAAGGTTTACGCTGTATCGGTGTGCCGGTATTTGACCGTTTTGGCGTGGTGATTGCTGGCTTGAGTATCTCTTTCCCGACACTGCGTTTCTCTGAAGAGCGTCTGCACGAATACGTGGAGATGCTGCATCACGCAGCGCGGAAAATCTCTGAGCAGATGGGATATAACGACTACCCGTTCTGATAAAAAAGCCGCCATCAGGCGGCTTTTTTTGTTTCTGCGTTAACCGTTATCAATCGCGGTATCGCTCTTGCGAAGCAACGGGCAGTTTGCCAGCCCGAAAAAACCGTTATCAGAATGAACATATTGTGCGGTACTGGTGCCGCGCGCGGTTACATATTTACATTGCAGACCTAACCCTGCCGCGTTCTCATGACTTCCAATCAGTACCCCGTAGCCGCTCAGCAAAAGCCCAATCCACACGAGTGCGATAAGGATTACGCCCCGGATAAGTGTACGCATATTAGCTCCTTGCATAGTGGAAAACGTTACGCTTAGGCTACTAAGTTTACCTTGTGAAACAAGTCGAGCATTCCTAAAAAAAGCGAAAGGGGATACAGTTAGTCGCGGTTTAGGGAGGCCATGTTAACCTGGTTGTACCTTGTAACGTTGCGGAGAGTGGAGTGAGAAAATTTAGATGGCTGATCCTGGCTGCCGTTTTGGTGGTCTGCCTGCTGCTCTGGACTCAAATGATTAACGTGATGTGCGATCAGGATGTACAATTCTTCAGCGGCATCTGCGTCATCAACAAATTCATCCCCTGGTAATGGCATTTTTTCAGTGAGAGATTTCCTTCCTTGACGTCAGTGGTAAAATGCCGCGTCTACATTGAGGTGGTGAAATGAACGAAGTAATGAATTCGGGTGCGCTTAATTTTGCGTCCCTCGTGGTTTCTTTGGTGGTTTTGGTTGTTGGTCTGGTGTTGTGGTTTTTTATCAATCGCGCCAGTTCCCGTACAAACGAGCAGATTGAACTGCTTGAAGCGCTGTTAGATCAGCAAAAAAGACAAAATGCGCTGTTGCGCCGTCTGTGTGAATCTAACGAGCCGGAGAAAGAAGAGACGCCTGAACCGGTAAAAGCACAGGCAAAAGAGGATGACGAGGATTTCATCCGCCTGGTGGCAGAACGCTAACCGCGCTGGAGGGCGAGATGGCCTGGAAGAATCCCTGGTATAATCCTGCTCTCCCGCATCACACTCCTGAAGGGTTCACCAACACGACGCCCGTCGTCAACCAGCCTGGTGATCTAAAACGCTGGCGCAATGAGCGCAAAGCCGCCGGGCTTCCTAAACCTCCCGCTAATGGCTATGAGTGCTTCACTGAGAAGTGGTGGCAAAAAGCGGTGCTGGATCGAGAACAAACTGATGGTCTGTGGTGGCTGGGACATGCCAGCATTCTTTTGCGGTTGCAAGGACGTTATCTGCTGACCGATCCGGTCTTTTCTCACCGCGCATCACCCGTACGTTTTGCTGGCCCACAGCGACGTACCCCTCCTGCGCTTGATGTTGCTGACCTTGTACAACTCGACGCTATCCTGATTTCACATAATCATTATGATCACCTGGATAAAGGGACGTTGCGGCAGGTGCTCCGGCGTTTTCCCGAGGTGCACTTTTTTGTGCCGCTGGGTTTAGGTCATTGGGTTCGTCGACTTGGCGCACGCTATGTTGTTGAGCTGGACTGGTGGCAATCGGTGGTGTTCAAAGGGTTGTCGCTGACGGCTGTGCCTGCCAGGCACTGGAGTATGCGAACATTTTGGGATCGTAATCGTTCACTCTGGTGTGGGTGGGTCGTTGCTTCTGACACTCTTCGCTTCTGGTTTGCAGGTGATACGGCCTATACGCCGGAGCTGTTACAGATTCCAGAAAAATTAGGTGTCCTGAATGTTGCGGCGCTACCAGTGGGTGCGTTTGCGCCCCGCTGGTTCATGTCAAAACATCATATGGATCCGCAGGATGCCGTTACACTGTGGCAACAACTTGGGATGCCGCTGGCTTTTCCCGTGCATTGGGGCGTGTTTGAACTTGCTGATGAGTCACTGGATGAGCCGGTAAATGAATTGCAATGCGCATTAAACGAAACGGCAAAAGATATTGTTAACTTCAGAATCCTGAAAATCGGTGGGTATTTATCCCTCACAAATTATACAGCTTCACTTAAAAAGATGTGAGCTGTTATAAAATTGCACTGTTTTATTTGTCGAAACGTTTTTATTGCCTTTTTGTGAGGCATTGTCATCATAATTTCATTATTTTGGTGCAAGCATTAACTTATTTGCACAACAAATATTCGATAGTAAACCCGGGGGATAGTTTCTTCTCTGGTCATAATTGTTTTAAGAATCGTCCTGGACAAGTGAGCAAGCATAACTATGCTAAAAAAGTACTGACGATATACGGTATATGCATAGCTTTTTCGTAGCGGACGTGGACGTATGGAACTTATTGAGCTATGGTAAAAAAACACCCAATACGGGGCGTAGATCCGACGCATTGAATCGTCTGCTATAACGTTCAAAGTAATGCATAAAAGTGCGCTTGATACTTTGATAACCTTAGAATTTGTGCGGCGGATCCAGACATGTTTAAAAATGGCTTGCCTTAAATTACGTATTGTGTGATAACACGTTTTGGGTCAAACGAGGTACAGTTCTGTTTATGTGTGGCATTTTCAGTAAAGAAGTCCTGAGTAAACACGTTTCGTTGAATACAGCTTCTCTGCCGAACCTTATATTAGTGCCTCAAGCAGTAATGTCTCAGTTTTCTCAGTCAATGCCTGCGGGCGAAGTATATACATTAAGGAATTTAGCAAATGGCAAAGATTAAAGGTCAAGTTAAGTGGTTCAACGAGTCCAAAGGTTTTGGTTTCATTACTCCTGCTGATGGCAGCAAAGATGTGTTCGTACACTTCTCTGCAATCCAGGGTAACGGTTTCAAAACTCTGGCCGAAGGCCAGAACGTTGAGTTTGAAATTCAGGACGGTCAGAAAGGCCCGGCTGCAGTTAACGTAACTGCTATCTGATTTCGACACCTCTGAGCTTGAAGCGCCTTGCGCGCATCAATGTCAGCGATAAAAGCCTCGCCATTGTGCGGGGCTTTTTAATTTCCCCGGTACGGCAAATGGCGGTACACTTTCGCCTTTTGAGAAATCCCCTCCGGAGCTTTTATGCCTTTCAGTTGCCCACTGTGTCACGCGCCGTTAAACCGTCGTGAGAATGCCTTTGTTTGTCCTCAACGACACCAGTTTGACATTGCAAAGGAAGGCTATGTGAACCTGCTGCCTGTGCAGCACAAACGTTCACGCGATCCTGGAGATAGCGCTGAGATGATGCAGGCGCGGCGTGCATTTCTTGATGCCGGGCACTACCAACCGTTGCGTGATGCCATTAGTGCCCTGCTGCAGGCGAGATTGCCAGAGCAGGCGGATGCCGTGCTGGATATTGGCTGTGGAGAAGGGTATTACACGCAGGCTTTTGCGGCGATTGCTGAACAGCACGGGGCATGCACATTTGGCCTGGATGTTTCGAAAGCTGCGATTCGTGCTGCGGCGAAACGCTACTCGCAGGTGATGTTCTGTGTAGCGTCCAGTCATCGTTTGCCGTTTGAAGATAACAGTATCGATGCGTTGGTGCGTATTTACGCACCCTGCAAAGCCGAGGAGCTGGCGCGTGTCGTTAAACCCGGTGGCGTGGTGATCACTGCCGCACCCGGCCCGCGTCATCTGATGGAGCTTAAGGGGCTTATCTATGATGAGGTGCAGTTGCACGCGGAGAGTGCAGGTGAGATCGCGGGTTTTACCGTCATTGGCCAGCAATCATTGGCTTATGATATGACGTTAACCGGTCAGCAGGCCGTCGCGTTATTGCAGATGACCCCGTTTGCCTGGCGTGCGAAAGCAGAAGTGTGGGAAACATTAGCGGCAACGGAAGATTTCCGCTGCCAGACAGATTTCAGTATTCACTGCTTACAGCGGGACAATTAACCGGCGAAGTGGCTCCACAGGATCTGCGCGCCGATACCAATCAGTACGATCCCGCCGAGGATCTCGGCGCGTTTGCCCAGCAACGGGCCAATAAAACGGCCAATCATCATCCCCAGCGTGGACATGATGAGTGTGGCGCAGCCAATTGCCAGCGCAGTGGCCAGAATATTGACCTGCAGGAAAGCCAGTCCGACACCGACGGCCATAGCATCCAGGCTGGTAGCGATGGCGGTGGTGACCAGCAACCAGAAACCGTGGCGTTGGGGGATTTTTGTCGTTTCGCCATCATCGCCGCTGAAGCCTTCCAGTATCATGCGTCCACCAAGAAAGACCAGCAGGACAAAGGCTAGCCAGTGATTCCATTCAAGCACGAATTGGGTCGCCAGCATGCCAAGTCCCCAGCCGATTAAGGGCGTCAGGGTTTCGATTACGCCAAAGATTAGGCCAGTACGCAGGGCTTCTGAGAATTTGGGTTTGTGAAGTGTGGCGCCTTTACCGATAGAAGCAGCAAATGCATCCATGGACATGCCAAAAGCGAGAAGGATAGTTGCAGATAAGTTCATTCGAGCGTCCAGACCGGGAGTTCCATATAACACACCACTGCCCCCAGTAAACAGCAGTTGGTGTGTCAATGGTCTCGCCTGACTGCTGATATACAGTCCGTACGCGCCACGTTTTGCAACGAGTATGTTGACACGTACATTTCCGGGTGGTGGAAATCGGCTACTCCCCAACGACGGACGCACATTAACATATTTTGAGAATATAAAACAACAGTAGGGGAATATAATTCATTTTGCCAATTGATAACGATTGTCATTTAGATTTATGCGTGAAAATAACGTTAAATAATATAAGCATCTATAAATCTAAATATAGCAAAGGCTATAATACTGTGTGTTTTTTGTACGCAAAAATATAGTCATTGTTATAACTTAATTTATTGAGTTTTAAGGAGAATGTTATATATTTTCTCCAGGTCATCTATATTCCGCACGCGAATAAGCAATCGCCGCTGTTCTAATTGCATCACCAGTACGCCGTCTTCCGATAAATTTATCTCTTTAATGCGGTTATATTCAATCCAGACATTGGCGAAGAAAAAACCACGCTCCTTAAAGATGATCTTCGGTGTGCGGATCCAAAAGAGATAAACACCAAGTAACGCCAGCGCAAATAATAACCACATGCTTAATGATGCACCGCCATTTATCGTATTGTTATAGATAAGAATGACAAGCAGACCGACAAAGATAGCGCCGTCGGTGCGGCTTCGGCGCAGTAAGGGGATGGTGAGCAGAGAAGGGCCTTTGCGTCGCGGCATAATGAATTCATCATACAGTGCGAAAGCCAGTAGAGCGGCAACAAACAGTATCAGCACGATATCCGTAATCGTCATTCTTCCTCCGGTACATAAAAAAACGGGGGCATAAGCCCCCGGTTACAGCATCATGAATTACAGCCCCAGTAAACCAATGGCGTAGCCGACAATCCCGATGATAAAGAACCCAACAATGATCCACAGCGGGTTCACTTTCTTACGCAGCAGCCACATACAGGCGAAGGTCAGCAGCAGCGGCACCAGGCCGGGCATTAACTGATCAAGAATGGTTTGCACGGTCGTGACATTCGTTTTACCAGTCTGATCGGTGATTTGCGACACCACCAGTGGAATGTTCACATGCGTCCATTTGTTGACCAGCGCCCCCATGACAAACAGCCCAAGGATGGATGCACCTTCAGTCAGTTTCTGCAGAAAGCCACCGCCCATATCTTTAACGATATCGATACCTTTACGATAGCCATACGCTACACCGTAGTAGCGTGTTGCCAGACGAACAATATTAAACAGGAAAAAGAACAATAATGGGCCAAGCAGACTGCCGCTCATGGCGATCCCTGCGCCCAGTGCGGCGAAAACCGGGCGGACAGTCCCCCAGAAAATCGGGTCGCCAACACCGGCTAACGGCCCCATCAGACCTACTTTGATACCGTTAATGGCACCGTCGTCGATCTCTGCACCGTTTGCGCGCTGCTCTTCCATCGCCAGCGTCACGCCCAACACTGGAGCGGCAACGTAAGGATGGGTGTTAAAGAATTCCAGATGACGTTTGATCGCCTGACGGCGTGCTTCGTTATTTTCCGGATACAGACGTTTAATCGCCGGCACCATGGAGAAGCAGAACCCCAGCGCCTGCATACGTTCGAAGTTCCATGAACCCTGGAACAGGTTAGAACGGATGAACACGCCGCGAATATCACCAGGAGTGAGTTTTTTCTCAGTCGTTGCTTTAGTCATATCAACCATGTCGCTCACCTGTTAATCCAGTTCGTTGTCGAGATCGTTAGATGCAGCCGCCTGAGCAGGACCGCCTGCCGCGCGGTTATATTTCGGGCTAACCTGAATGTAGAGAATCGCCATCACCGCGCCAATGACCCCCAGTGAGACAAGGTTAAAGTTGGTGAAGGCCGCTGTTACGAAGCCGAGATAGAAGAACGGCATCAGGTAGCCTGCGCGCATCATGTTGATGACCATCGCATAACCGACTACGACAATCATGCCGCCGGCGATGTTCAGACCGCTGGTCACCACTTCCGGAATGGCGTTCAACATGCTCTGAACTTCGCTGGTTCCGACAGAGATAGCCACGATCACCGCCGGGATAGCGATACGCATGGCTTGCAGGAACAGCGATGAAACGTGGATCCAGGAAAGCGCCGTCAGGTTGCCGGTTTCCGCAGCTTTATCCGCCGCATGCTGGAAACCAACGGTGATAGTACGAACGATAATGGTCAGCACCTGGCCTGCTGCCGCCAGTGGAATCGCCAGCGCAATACCCGCCCCAATGCTCTGATGCCCGCCAATAACCAGAATGGTCGAGATAATGGACGCCAGCGCCGCATCCGGCGCAACCGCCGCACCGATATTCATCCAGCCCAGTGCGATCATTTCCAGCGTACCGCCGATGATGATACCGGTTTTCATATCACCCAGGACGATACCCACCAGCGTACATGCCACCAACGGACGGTGGAACTGGAATTCGTCGAGTATCGACTCCATACCGGCAATACATGCGACAACGAACACCAGCACAATCTGAAGAGTGGTAATCTCCATTGTACTTCTCCTATAGCTAAATCAGACGTAAATGTGAAAACTGAGTCAATCAGGCCGCCGCGGTTATTTCGCCACTTTGCTGATCAAATCCATCATTTTCAGTTTCGGGTCGTTTGAAACTTTACGGACTTCCAGCTCAATACCGCGCTCATTCAGTTTCTTAAACGCAGCGATATCTTTTTCGTCCACCGAAACGGCGTTGTTCACCTGGGTTTTACCCTGACGATAGGCCATGCCACCGATGTTGACGGAGGTAATTTTGACCCCATCTTCAACGACACGCAGCACATCGGTCGGATTGGTGAACAACAGCATCACGCGCTCACCCGCATATTTAGGGTTGTTGTAGACGCGGCCCATTTTCGCCACATCCACCACATGCGCCGTCACGCCTGGAGGCGCTACCTGAGTCAGGAGTGTTTTACGCACGTTGTCCGCCGCCACTTCGTCGCTAACAACGATAATGCGTGTCACGTTCGTCTCTTTGGTCCAGCGTGTCGCCACCTGACCATGGATAAGACGGTCATCGATACGCGCGAGGCCAATCAGCATGTAGTCATTAGGCCCCATCGGTCTTGCGGGAGCAGCGGCTTTTGCTGCCGGGGCAGGGGTTGGAGCGGGTTTTTCCACCGGTTGTGCCTTCAGCGCTTTCACGCCTTCGCGTCCGGTTTCAACCGCCAGCGCCACCAGCTCGTCGAAGGTGGGATTATCGTCCCTGGCCATCAGTGTCTCTACCAGCATGGGAATATTGACGCCGGCAATCACTTCGTAATGCTCTTTATCGACGACAATGCGACTGGCAGCATTAAACGGGCTGCCGCCCCATGTATCAACGAGAAATAGCACGCCCTTGCTGGTTTCCAGTTTCTCCAGTTGCGCGTTGTATTTTTCGATTAACGTTTCCGCATTTTCCCCGGGAACGAAATCTATCCAACCGACGTTCTCCTGCTCGCCTAGCAGCATCTCGGCGGTTTTGAGCAGCTGTTCCGCAGCCCAACCATGTGTGCCTAGTACAATAGCAATGGTCACTTGCTACCTCCTTCTTCTTGTCGTAAACACATCGCGACTCGATGTATTGTGAATCGGCCTGACTGACCGAATCGATTCAGATAAGGGTTTAAGAGAACACCTATGACTTTCGAGAATTATTTTAGAGAGCGAAAAAATAATTTATGTGATGAAGATCCGTAATTTAGGTTTACTGCTTTTGGAAATTTCGAACCGCGAAATATCCCCGTAAACTGCAAAGTCTGGTAAATCTTTGCAAAATGTAAAGTCTGTCTGATATGTTTATCCTCCGTTGAATTTGTCAGGAGTAGAGGGCAGCAGCCCACCGTATGGACCGTCACCGACGTCAGTTCACCTTTTGGCCTTCCCGTGCCATGCATTCCGGCGTTTTCCGCCATTTTCCAATTACGTTCGATGTCATCACGCCTGTGCGTTTCCGCACGCCGTTTAGCCATTCCTTAAGCTGGAGCTTGTTATGGAATTCCTGATGGATCCCTCTATCTGGGCGGGATTGTTGACACTGGTTGTTCTGGAAATTGTACTGGGTATTGATAACCTGGTATTTATTGCCATCCTCGCCGATAAACTGCCGCCAAAGCAGCGCGATAAAGCGCGCCTGATTGGCTTATCGCTGGCGCTGGTGATGCGACTGGGACTGCTGTCGCTGATCTCGTGGATGGTGACGCTGACTAAACCGCTGTTTTCCGTCTGGGACTTCACCTTCTCCGGTCGTGATTTAATCATGCTGTTCGGTGGTGTCTTCCTCTTGTTCAAAGCCACAACTGAACTGCACGAACGGCTGGAAAACCGTGAGCATGATAGCGGGCACGGAAAAGGCTACGCCAGCTTCTGGGTGGTGGTGGTGCAAATCGTTATTCTGGACGCCGTGTTTTCCCTCGATGCGGTGATCACCGCGGTGGGCATGGTGAACCACTTACCGGTGATGATGGCGGCGGTGGTCATCGCCATGGCCATGATGCTGCTGGCATCCAAACCATTGACGCGTTTCGTCAATCAGCATCCAACCGTGGTGGTGCTCTGTCTGAGTTTCCTGCTGATGATTGGTTTAAGTCTGGTGGCGGAAGGTTTCGGTTTCCATATTCCGAAAGGTTACCTCTACGCCGCGATCGGTTTCTCCATCATCATTGAGTTCTTCAACCAGATTGCGCGCCGTAACTTTATCCGCAACCAGTCTCATCTGCCGCTGCGCGCCCGCACTGCGGATGCCATTTTGCGTCTGATGGGCGGTCGCCAGCGCCAGACAAATCCGCAGATTGAAGCAGACAGCCAGGCGCAAGTGCCCGTACCTGAAGGCGCTTTTGCGGAAGAAGAACGCTATATGATCAACGGTGTGTTGACGCTGGCTTCCCGCTCGCTGCGTAGCATCATGACGCCGCGCGGGGATATCAGTTGGGTGGACGCGAATCTGAGCGTCGATCAGATTCGCCAGCAATTGCTCTCCTCGCCGCACAGCCTGTTCCCGGTTTGTCGCGGTGAACTGGATGAAGTGATCGGTATCGTGCGTGCCAAAGAGATGCTGGTGGCACTGGAAGAGGGGACGGATGTCGCTGCTATCGCATCGGCCACCCCTGCGATTGTCGTGCCGGAAACATTGGATCCGATCAAATTGCTGGCGGTTCTGCGCCGTGCACGCGGCAGCTTTGTTATCGTGACTAACGAGTTTGGTGTGGTACAGGGTCTCGTCACTCCACTGGACGTGCTGGAAGCCATCGCCGGTGAGTTCCCGGACGCCGATGAAACGCCGGAGATTATCACCGATGGTGATGGTTGGTTAGTCAAAGGGACCACCGATTTGCATGCGCTGCAGCATACGTTGGGTCTGAATAGTCTGGTCAATGACGATGAAGACATTGCCACCGTTGCAGGTCTTGTTATCTCGGCAAAAGGTCAGATCCCGCAGCCCGGCGAGGTACTGGAAATCGCGCCGCTGCATATCACCGTTGTCGAAGCCAACGACTACCGTGTTGATCTGGTTCGTGTTGTTAAAGAGCAGGTGGATCACGACGAAGAAGAGTAATGGTTACCCCTGTATCAGCGGTAATTCGTGACTGTTATGCCTGGCTGGTGGTGAGTTGTTTTCCGCCAGCCAGGCTGGAAAGTCGTTAATGGGCATCGGCCTGGCAAACAAAAATCCCTGTAACAACTGCACACCCTGCTGGCGCAAATAGAACGCCTGCTGCGGCTGCTCCACTCCTTCTGCCACCAGTTCAATATGTAAACGTTGCCCGAGGGCGATAATCATGTCGATGACCGTTGAGTTCACCGCATCGGTACCAATTGCCGTGGTGTAGGATTTATCAATCTTGAGAATGTCCGGGTGGAGTTTTTCCAACCAGGCCAGGGCGCTGTTGCCGGTACCAAAATCGTCAATCGCGATCTTTGTCCCTTTGCGGCGCAGTTCGCGCATCATACGGGAATCTGCATCCAGCAGCGCATCGCGTTCGGTCAACTCAATCACTAGCTGCTGCGTGGGATGCATGTTGTACCAGAGGTTGTGCAAATCTTTTAATAACTCGCCATGGCGTAAATGACTGGGTGCGACATTGATACCAATATGAAATTGCGGATCGTCGGGGAACAGTTCCCGTTGGCGTGCTGTTTCCGTAATGACATAGCGGGTGAGAGGGGCGATAAGGTGGTGATCTTCTGCAATCGGGATGAACACCTCCGGTGAAATCCATCCCTGACGCGGGTTATACCAGCGCAACAAGATTTCCACCCCGGTACACTGTAGGTTACCGGCGCTTATCACCGGTTGGCAAAACAGTTCAAACTCATGGGCGGCCAGTCCGAGGTTGATCTCCCAGGAAAAACTCATGCGACTGGCGGTCGCAAACCAGGCAATAAAACCGGTCAAAAAACTCATCATCAAGGCCAGCGGTAGCTGGGAAGGCAAATGTTGTAGCGCCAACTGATCTGCACCAGGGCCGCTCACACTGATGGCAAAGGGAAACTGTGTGGACGATTGTTGATAGTGTTTCTCATCCTGATGCGGCGGCAAATGCTCCATGACACCTTTACCCTGTACCAGATGTCGGCCATTAACACTTAGGTTGACACGCGTAATCAAAGGCTCTTGCGGTTCAAGCATTAAATTACTCAACAACTCAATATTCACCACTTCCAGCACACCATTCTGTCCATCTTCACGGGTGGGATACCAGAGAATGAGAATGGGTTGATCTTTCAGCAGTGATTGATCGGTGGTGAGTACCATCAACGGTTGAGGGGCCGGTAATGAGGGCTGTAGCTGATGAACAGGCACATTTCGATGACCAAAAATACTGGAGCAATACAATATGCCATTTTCAATCAGCGCAATGGCACGAATGGTTTGCAGCGTGGCGGCCTGTTTCCGTAAGGTCTGGTGGGCATCGTCGCAGGACATACCAACGAGCGGGGTGATGACATCCCGCCCGGCAACTAACGGTTGTATAAGCTTGTCGAGCGTCTGCACGGCGTGGCTGGTATAGGCGACTATATGTTGCTGATTTATGTTTCGCTCCGAAATAAAGCGAAACGCCAGCGTTAAAATAAGGGCGACAGCAGCCACGACCACGCTAAAAATGGCCCGTTTATGTCGGTAGCTTTGAATGATCCGTTGAGCCGTCTGCATGCCATTGTCGCCTGTGGAATCCCTGGCGTGAGTTCCATGCCAGCACACTCAAAGTGTAGTGGGGAAATCAATAAACAACGAGAATACCGGCGATATATGATCGGTCTGTGGCAGAAGAGCGAAAAAAAACGCCGTTCGGCTGAACGGCGTTATTGATGGGCATAATGGTTAATCGCACTGAACCTTGATGGCTAACCCACCGCGGGAAGTTTCACGGTATTTGGCATTCATGTCTTTGCCCGTTTCATACATGGTCTCAATAACTTTATCGAGAGAGACACGCGGCGCGCTGGTGCGACGCATCGCCATGCGCGAGGCGTTAATCGCTTTTACGGAAGCAATCGCGTTACGCTCAATGCATGGCACCTGAACTTGCCCTGCAACCGGGTCGCACGTTAAACCAAGGTTATGTTCCATGCCGATTTCCGCAGCAACGCACACCTGTTCCGGGCTGGCACCCAGTAGTTCAGCCAGTCCTGCCGCCGCCATGGAGCAGGCAACGCCCACTTCACCCTGGCAACCCACTTCCGCACCGGAAATAGAGGCATTCATCTTATACAGGGCACCAATTGCCCCTGCGGCGAGGAAATAACGGATATATATATCCGGGCTGACAGACTCGATAAAGTGATCGTAATACGCCAGCACAGCAGGCACGATCCCGCATGCACCATTGGTCGGTGCGGTAACAACGCGACCACCGGCGGCATTCTCTTCGTTGACCGCCAGCGCGAACATATTCACCCAGTCGACCACATTCATCGGGTCGTTGGAGAGCTTGTCACTCGACACCAGCATACGACGCAGTGCAGAAGCACGGCGTGGAACACGTAGCGGCCCTGGCAAAACGCCTTCGGTATTCATGCCGCGATCGATACAGGTGCGCATGGTCGCCCACACATGTGCAAAGTACTCTTCGATCTCTTTTTTGCTGTGCAGCGCCAGTTCGTTTTGCATCACCATGCCGGAAATCGACAGACCCGTCTCTTTGCAATATTCCAGCATTTGCGTCGCGGAATTGAACGGGTAGGGAACGCTGATGGTATCAAGGGTTTCTTTACCGAAATGCTCTTCGTCGACGATAAAACCGCCGCCGATGGAGTAATAGGTTTTGCTGTACGTAACCCGATCGCCGTTTAAGGCGGTAATGCGCATGCCGTTTTCGTGTAATGACAGGTTATCGCTATGAAAGCGCATGCCATCATTCTGTGGGAAATCCACTTCATGGCGGCCCTGTGCCAGCAGCAGGCGACCCCGTGTTTCTACGTCGCGAATAAAGGCAGGAATGGCGTCGATATCCACAGTGGCGGGTTCATTCCCGGCCAGTCCCATAATAATGGCAATATCGGTATGGTGGCCTTTCCCGGTAAGGGACAGTGAGCCGTAAACGTCCACCACGACGCGGGTGACATCGTCCAGCAATCCTTTTTCGACCAGGTCATCGACGAACTGCTTACCGGCTTTCATCGGGCCAACAGTGTGGGAAGATGAGGGACCAATCCCCACCTTAAACATGTCGAATATACTAATCACATTAACACTCCTGACAGGGTTACCGGAGGTTCCAGTAACGATGTAATAACTGCGCATAGTGTAAGAGGGAAGGTCACTGTCAGCTTAACTATTCACATGAATTAAACTAATGCGTAACCCTGATTAAACTAATAACGCGAAGTTGATCTCAGTCTGTCAAAAAGAGGCGTTGTGCAAAGTATAGTCTATGGCTTGCGCCCAATCTGCAGCGCCAGCGCACGAATAATGCCCGCCGTCATGCCCCAAACAAAATAATGCTCATACCAGGATAACCACACGCGATGCGCGTTGCCGTGACGATGCACATCCAGCGGATGATAACGGCCCAGGCGTAGCGCCTCCGCCAGCGGCATTTCAAACACGGCGGAGACTTCATCTTCACTGGCGTGGTAGTGCAAATCCGGCGGAATAATGCCAACCACTGGCGTGACCTGAAAACCGGTGACGCTATCCACGGGTGGCAGCACGCCGATCACGTCTACAGCATTGGGTGGGATGGCAACCTCTTCCTGCGCTTCCCGCAGCGCGGCGGCAATCAATGAGGCGTCGCTACTGTCGACCGCGCCGCCGGGGAAGGCGACCTGGCCCGCATGTTTACGCAGCAGCGGCGAGCGTTGCGTTAACAGCAAACCAGGCTGTTTGCGCCGGACGATAGGCACCAGCACAGCCGCCTGGCGCGAGTGAAGGGTTTGCGGGCTAAGCTGTGGCCGTAAAAGTTGAAAGCGCGATAAAAAATCATCCAGGGTCAAAGCCGGTTGCTCCACGAATCATTTCTCCAGTTGCCGCAGAATACGATTAACTTTATCAAAGGTTTCCTGATATTCCGCTTCTTCCTGACTATCGGCGACAATGCCACCGCCCGCGGAACAGTAAATCTGCCCGTCGCAGGCAGTCAGCGTACGGATCGTGATGCTGGTATCCATATTGCCGCAAAAGCTGATATAGCCAATGCTGCCGCACCAGGCATTGCGACGCTGTGGCTCCAGTTGATCAATAATTTCCATCGCGCGGACTTTGGGTGCGCCCGTAATCGAGCCGCCAGGAAAAGCCGCGCGTAACAGATCGCAAGCTTGCCGGCCAGCCGGGAGTGTTGCTGTAACGGTACTGACCAGGTGATGGACAGCCGGAAAAGGTTCCACCACAAACAGTTCTGGCACCCGCACCGAACCCGGTAGCGCCACGCGGCCAATATCATTACGCATTAAATCGACAATCATCAGATTCTCTGCGCGATCTTTTGGCGACGAGGCCAGTCTCTTCGCCTGTTCCGCATCAGCCTGCGGGTCGGCAAGCCGTGGAAGGGTGCCTTTGATCGGCCGTGTTTCGATGTTGTTGCCCTCAAGGCGGATAAAACGCTCCGGCGATAGACTAAGTATCGCCCCTTGTTGCAAGCGCAGGAAGGCACTGAAGGGGGCGCGATTTTCACGGTTTAAGCGGCAAAAGGCCAGCCATTCATCCCCTTGATAATTCGCCTGAAAACGCTGCGCGAGATTGACCTGGTAACAGTCGCCACTGTGCAACCAGGCCTGTACCTGGCGGAATTTTTCCCCGTACTCTTCCCGGCTCATGTTCGCCTGCCAGGCAGACGTTAAGCGGAAATCTTCCCGTTCCGGCGCAGTTTGTGTGCTCAGCCAGTCCAGACGTGCATTAACATCGCCATGGCTCAGCAGCGTCACCCGCTGACGTTGATGATCCACCACCAGAGCCCAGTCATAAATTCCCACTGCCATTTCTGGCAAGGTGATATCCTGTTCGGCATGGCAGGGTAGTTTTTCAAAACGCCGGCCTAAATCATAACCAAACAGGCCTAACGCACCGCCCTGAAACGGCAACTCCGGGTCAGAAGTGTTACGTAAGCCATACTCGTCGAGGGCGTGTTGTAACAGCGCCAACGGATCATCACTGTATTTTTCTGTATCGTTAAAGGTCGTGATCTCGCCGCGCGTGGTGAGCGTCGTCAAGGGGTCGGCCACCAGAATATCAAAGCGATTGTGCGGATGTTCGGCATGGCCCGAATGCAGCAGCATGGCCCACGGCTGATGGCTGATTGGGGCAAAGTAGTATTCGGCAGCGTCGGGGCGCCACGGCAGAGAGATTACGGCGGGGGATAACGTCTTCATTGAACCTGACTCATGTGCGTCTTTGCTGGTGAATAGCGCGACCGCGTGGAATAATTAGCGTCAACAATTTAGCAGGAGTTCACGATGTTTGCAGGTTTACCTTCCCTTAGCCACGAGCAACAGCAAAAAGCAGTGGAACGTATTCAGGAGTTAATGGCCGGCGGCATGAGCAGCGGACAGGCGATTGCGCAGGTTGCAGAAGAGTTGCGCGCCACCCATACCGGCGAGCGGATCGTGGCTCGCTTTGAAGACGAAGACGAGTAATTACACCGCAGCGATAATTTTAATTTCCACTTTGTAGCGCGGGTTCATCAGTTTCGCTTGCACGGTGCAGCGAACTGGCGCATGGCCTGCCACAACCCACTCATCCCAGGCTTTATTCATCGCGGCGAAATCATTGCTGTCGGCAAGAAAAAGGGTGGCGTCGAGGATACGCGTTTTATCGCTACCTTGCTTTGCCAGCACTGCGTCGATTTGCGCCAGTGTGTTAGCAGTCTGCTCAAACGCATCGGCGTCCAGATTTTCCGGCACGCCGGTGTAGTACAACGTTTGATTGTGGATCACTACATCTGACCAGCGGGCTGCTGCGTCAATTCGCACAATTGTCATAACCTTTTCCTTCTGATTCTCCATAGCGGGCACGCAAGAGTGCCACATAAACCTGGCTGGCGTAAATCCGCACACCCTGACATAATCACTGTCGATTTAACCAGGGGGTAGTGTGACGGACGATTTTGCAACAGACGGCCAACTGGCCAATGCGATTCCGGGATTCAAACCGCGCGAGCCGCAGCGCCAGATGGCGCACGCGGTGACAGAGGCGATTCGCCAGGCTCAACCGCTGGTGGTCGAAGCCGGAACCGGCACCGGTAAAACCTACGCCTACCTGGCCCCGGCGCTACGTTCCGGGAAAAAAGTGATCATCTCTACCGGCTCCAAAGCGTTGCAGGACCAGCTCTACAGCCGCGATTTACCCACCGTTGCTAAAGCACTGGCCTTTAGCGGGCGCACCGCGTTACTGAAAGGCCGCTCCAACTACCTGTGCATTGAGCGTCTGGAACAACAAGCGCTGGCGGGGGGTGATCTGCCGGTACAGACGCTTAGTGATGTGATCCTGCTGCGTTCATGGTCGAACCAAACGACCGATGGTGACATCAGCACCTGCGTCAGCGTGGCGGAGGATTCGCAAGCCTGGCCCCTGGTCACCAGCACCAATGACAACTGTCTTGGCAGCGATTGCCCAATGTATAAAGACTGTTTTGTGGTAAAAGCGCGTAAGAAAGCGATGGACGCCGATGTGGTAGTGGTTAACCACCATCTGTTTCTCGCCGATATGGTGGTGAAAGAGAGTGGATTCGGTGAACTTATCCCGGAAGCAGAGGTGATGATCTTTGACGAAGCGCATCAGCTTCCGGATATCGCCAGCCAGTATTTTGGGCAGTCACTCTCCAGTCGTCAGCTACAGGATCTGGCAAAAGATTTCACCATCGCTTACCGGACTGAACTGAAAGACACCGCTCAGTTGCAGAAGTGCGCCGACCGGCTGGCGCAGAGCGCGCAGGATTTTCGCCTGCAACTGGGTGAACCGGGTTATCGCGGCAATCTGCGCGAACTGCTGGCGGATGCGAACATTCAGCGCGCATTGTTACTACTCGATGATGCGCTTGAACTCTGTTACGACGTGGCAAAACTCTCCCTCGGGCGTTCCGCATTGCTGGATGCCGCTTTTGAACGCGCTACGCTCTATCGCGCGCGCCTGAAACGGCTGAAAGAGATCAACCAGCCGGGTTACAGCTACTGGTACGAATGCACATCCCGGCATTTTACACTGGCGCTCACGCCGCTGACGGTGTCAGATAAATTCACCGAAGTGATGGCGCAGAAAAAAGGCAGCTGGATTTTTACGTCTGCAACGCTGTCGGTGAATGACGATTTGCATCATTTTACAGCGCGGTTAGGTATTGAAAGTGCGGAGTCGTTACTGTTACCCAGTCCTTTTGATTACCAACGCCAGGCGTTATTGTGCGTCCCGCGGAATTTGCCGCAGACCAATCAACCGGGGGCTGCGCGCCAGCTTGCCGCCATGTTGCGGCCCTTGATTGAAGCGAACAATGGCCGCTGCTTTATGCTCTGTACGTCGCACGCCATGATGCGCGATCTTGCGGAACAGTTCCGCGCCACCCTGACCTTGCCGGTGCTGTTGCAAGGCGAAACCAGTAAAGGCCAGCTATTGCAACAGTTCGTTAGTGCTGGCAATGCGCTGTTGGTGGCAACCAGCAGTTTCTGGGAAGGGGTGGACGTGCGCGGCGATACCCTGTCGCTGGTGATCATCGACAAACTGCCGTTTACCTCGCCGGACGATCCGTTGCTGAAAGCGCGCATGGAAGATTGTCGCCTGCGCGGCGGCGATCCCTTTGACGAAGTGCAGTTACCGGAAGCCGTGATTACGCTGAAACAAGGCGTCGGGCGACTGATCCGTGACGTGGACGATCGTGGCGTGCTGGTGATTTGTGATAACCGGCTGGTGATGCGCCCGTATGGTGCGGTGTTCTTGTCGAGTCTTCCGCCTGCCCCCCGCACTCGGGACATTCGCCGCGCAGTCGACTTTCTCGCATCGCCGCCGGCGCAGTAATTTGCTACGGACTGTGGTAAGATGCGCGCCATTTTGTTGATAGTGGACTGTTATACCCATGCGAATTCTGGCTATTGATACCGCCACGGAAGCGTGTTCTGTCGCACTGTGGAACGATGGTACGACCTTCGCTCACTTCGAACTTTGCCCTCGCGAACACACACAACGCACCCTGCCGCTGGTTCAGGATGTCCTGCACGATGCAAAAATATCCCTTACGCAACTCGACGCGCTGGCGTTTGGTCGCGGTCCAGGCAGCTTTACCGGTGTACGCATTGGCATTGGCATTGCGCAGGGACTGGCGTTGGGGGCGGAACTGCCGATGATTGGTGTTTCAACGCTGGCGACCATGGCGGAAGGTGCATGGCGTAAAACCGGCGCAACCCGCGTGCTGGCGGCCATCGACGCACGTATGGGGGAAGTGTACTGGGCTGAGTATCAGCGTGATGAGCAGGGCGTTTGGCAGGGGGAAGAGAGCGAAGCGGTGCTCAATCCGCATGCCGTGATGGCGCGTCTGCAACAGCTTGATGGGCAATGGGCCACCGTGGGCACAGGGTGGGCTGCCTGGCCGGAGATGGCCAGTACCTGTGCGCTGTCGCTCATCGATGGTCAAACCACGCTGCCTGCCGCCGAAGATATGCTGCCGATTGCCCGTCGCTTATTTACTGAGCAACGCACTGTAGCTGTTGAGCAGGCTGAACCAGTTTATTTGCGTAACGAAGTGGCGTGGAAGAAACTTCCGGGCCGTGAATGAATCTCAGTAGTACAAACTGAGTTGAGGAGTCGCATCATGGCGGGTCAAAAAAGAGGTATGCGCTGGTTGCTGGCCGGTCTGGCAACGGCAGTGTTAAGCGGTTGTGTTTCTGTGCCTGACGCGATTAAAGGAACCAGTCCAACGCCGCAGGAAGATTTGGTGCGGGTGATGAATGCGCCCACGCTGTATGTCGGTCAGGAAGGGCGTTTTGGCGGCAAGGTTGTTGATATTAAGAACCAGCAAGGGAAAACCCGGCTGGAGATCGCTGCCGTACCTCTGGATAGCGGCGCGCGCCCGGTGCTTGGCGAGCCTTCGGTAGGCCGTATTTATGCCGACGTGAACGGTTTTCTTGATCCTGTCGACTTCCGCAATCAGTTAGTGACCGTCGTCGGTCCTATCACCGGTACTGCTGAAGGGAAAGTGGGCGACGCGCCCTATAAATATATGGTGATGCAGGCCAACGGCTACAAACGCTGGCGTTTGACCCAGCAGGTTGTGATGCCGCCGCAGCCTGTCGATCCCTGGTTTTGGGGACCGGGGCCACGCCCCTGGCACTCCGGGTTAGGGGGCTGGGGTTGGTACCCGCCCGAGCCGGCCCGTGTTGAGACTGTCGTGACAGAGTAATCCCTTGTTCTTACAAGAGAAAGAGACAGCGGCCTGGCCGCTGTTTCTGTCTTTAGCGGTGTATAAGAAAAATAATTAGTGACGCGCTTCGCAACCTTCGGTTCGCTTAATTAATAAACTGGTACGCTGAGTTAATATTATGTTAACGACTTGTTTATTAAATGGGGTTGTGATGACCAAAAATACTCATTTCAGAGGTGATGCATTGAAGAAGGTTTGGCTTAACCGTTATCCCGCAGATGTTCCTGCGGAGATCAATCCCGACCGTTATCAATCCCTGGTTGAATTATTCGAACACTCCACAGCACGTTATGCCGATCAGCCCGCATTTATCAATATGGGCGAGGTGATGACATACCGGAAGCTGGAAGAGCGCAGCCGTGCATTTGCTGCCTATCTTCAGCAAGGCTTGGGGCTGAAAAAAGGCGATCGCGTCGCGTTGATGATGCCAAACCTGCTGCAATATCCGGTTGCGTTATTTGGCATTTTGCGTGCCGGGATGATTGTGGTGAACGTGAACCCTCTGTATACCCCGCGCGAACTTGAACACCAACTGAATGATAGCGGTGCGTCCGCGATTGTGATTGTCTCGAACTTCGCCCATACCCTGGAGAAAGTGGTTGATAAAACCCAGGTGCGCCATGTGATCCTGACCCGCATGGGCGATCAGCTGTCGTCGGCAAAAGGCACGCTGGTGAACTTTGTCGTCAAATATGTTAAACGCCTGGTACCGAAATACCATCTTCCGGATGCCATTTCGTTCCGTCGCGCATTGCAAAGCGGTTATCGCATGCAGTACGTCAAACCTGAGGTGATTGCAGACGACCTCGCTTTCCTGCAATACACCGGTGGAACCACCGGAGTAGCGAAAGGGGCGATGCTGACTCATCGCAACATGCTGGCAAATCTTGAACAGGTGAACGCGACTTACGGGCCGTTGTTGCACCGCGGCAAAGAGCTGGTAGTGACGGCGCTTCCGCTGTATCACATTTTTGCACTGACCATGAACTGCCTGCTGTTTATTGAACTGGGCGGGCAAAACCTGCTGATCACCAACCCACGTGATATCCCGGGGCTGGTCAAAGAGCTGGCGAAATACCCATTCACCTCGATGACAGGGGTAAATACGCTGTTTAACGCGCTGCTCAATAATGATGAGTTCCGCAAACTGGATTTCTCTTCGCTTCACTTGTCCGCAGGCGGGGGGATGCCGGTACAGCAAGCAGTGGCGGATCGCTGGGTTAAACTGACCGGGCAGTATCTGCTGGAGGGTTATGGCCTGACTGAATGCTCGCCGCTGGTGAGCGTAAACCCGCATGACATCGATTATCACAGCGGCAGTATTGGTCTGCCGGTTCCGTCCACTGAGGCCAAACTGGTGGATGATGAGGGGAATGAAGTTGCGCCAGGCGAACCCGGGGAGTTGTGTGTGAAAGGGCCGCAGGTGATGCTGGGTTACTGGCAGCGACCGGATGCGACGGATGAAATTCTGCGTGACGGCTGGCTGTACACCGGTGACATTGCCGTGATGGACGACGAAGGTTTCCTGCGTATTGTCGATCGCAAAAAAGACATGATTCTGGTCTCGGGTTTTAATGTCTACCCGAACGAGATTGAAGACGTTGTTATGCAGCATTCTGGGGTGCGTGAAGTGGCTGCTGTGGGCGTCCCGTCTGAAAACAGCGGTGAAGCGGTGAAGATCTTTGTCGTCAAGAAAGAGGAAAGCCTGACGGAAGATGCGCTGATAGCCTTCTGTCGCCGCCAACTGACGGGCTATAAGGTGCCGAAGCTGGTGGAATTCCGCAGTGAATTGCCAAAATCAAACGTCGGTAAGATTTTACGACGAGAATTACGTGACGAAGCGCGTGGCAAAGTGGACAATAAAGCCTGAGCTATGCATTAATCGCCCTAACGCCGGTTAAGCCGGCGTTTTTTATGGGTGCAAACTAAAGAGATAATGATTTGAATTACCAGATGATCACGACGAACGATGCACTGGCGGCGTTGTGTGAAGCCGCCAGTGCGTTTCCGGCCATTGCCCTGGACACCGAATTTGTTCGCACCCGTACTTACTACCCGCAATTGGGGCTGATTCAGCTCTATGACGGTGAGCATGTGGCGCTGATTGATCCGCTGTCTATTACCGACTGGACGCCGTTTCGCAACCTGTTGATCAATACGCAGGTGACCAAATACCTGCACGCGGGGAGCGAAGATCTGGAGGTATTCCTGAACGCCTTCGGCGTCCAGCCACAGCCGATGATTGATACCCAAATCCTGGCTGCATTTTGCGGTCGTCCGCTGTCATGGGGTTTTGCCGCCATGGTGGAGGAATTTACTGGTCTGGTTATCGATAAGAGCGAGTCACGTACCGACTGGCTGGCACGTCCGCTGACGGAACGCCAGTGCGACTATGCTGCTGCGGATGTGTGGTACCTGCTGCCGATCGCCAGCAAGCTCATGGCTGAAACGGAACAGGCCGGTCGACTGGACGCCGCGCTGGACGAATGCCGGTTGATGATGCAGCGTCGCCAGGACGTGCTGGCGCCGGAAGAGGCATGGCGCGATATCACCAACGCCTGGCAGTTGCGTACACGCCAGCTTGCCTGCCTGCGCTTGCTTGCGGACTGGCGGTTGCGTAAGGCGCGTGAGCGCGACCTTGCTGTGAATTTTGTCGTTCGGGAAGAGAACCTGTGGGCGGTTGCACGTTACATGCCGGCCAGCATGGGCGAGCTGGACAGCATTGGTCTTTCCGGCAGTGAAATTCGTTTTCATGGTAAGACGCTGCTGGCGCTGGTTGCACAAGCGCAGGCTCTGCCGGAAGAGGAATTGCCGGAGCCGCTGTTGAATCTGATGGACATGCCGGGTTATCGCAAGGCATTCAAGGCCATTAAAGCGCTGGTGCAAGCCATTGGCGAAAGCGAGAAAGTGAGCGTTGAACTGCTGGCTTCGCGTCGTCAGATTAATCAACTGTTGAACTGGCACTGGAAATTGAAACCGCAGACAACAGTACCGGAATTAATTAGCGGTTGGCGGGGAGAAATGATGGCCGATCAGCTGAAAAAATTACTGGATGAATATCCACGATAATAACTGTAAATAATTACAGTGTATTTCGGATAATAAACAAAAAAGGCAGAAATCATCTGCCTTTTTTAATGCCTGCATGAAACGTCATTTATTTCGTTTCTTCTGCTTCCGGTAGGGTGACGTTAAGTTCCAGAATGGAAATATCATCCCCTTTTTGTTCCAGTTGAACCGTCACCATCTCTGGATCGATTTGTACATACTTACAAATCACTTCCAGAATATCCCGCTTGAGCTGCGGTAAATAATGGGGTTCAGCGTCGCTGCGGCGACGTTCTGCAACAATAATTTGCAGGCGTTCTTTAGCAATGCTGGCAGTGTTCTTTTTTCTGGAGAGAAAAAAGTCAAGTAATGCCATAACTTATCCTCCGAACAAGCGTTTGAGGAAACCTTTCTTCTCTTCTTCAATGAAGCGGAAAGGACGATCTTCTCCTAACAGACGTTCCACGGCATCCGCATAAGCTTTACCGGCGTCTGCGTTAGCATCCAGGATAACCGGCTCACCCTGGTTCGACGCGCGTAACACGGACTGATCTTCCGGGATCACGCCAACCAGTTTGATTCGCAGGATTTCCAGCACATCTTCCATGCTCAGCATGTCACCGCGGTTAACCCTCCCGGGGTTATAACGGGTCAACAACAGGTGCTCTTTAATCGGTTCTTCACCATTTTCGGCGCGGCGTGACTTCGACGCAAGAATACCGAGAATGCGGTCAGAGTCACGTACTGACGACACTTCCGGGTTGGTGGTGATAATGGCTTCATCGGCGAAATAGAGCGCCATCAGTGCGCCGGTTTCGATACCCGCAGGGGAGTCGCAGACAATGAAATCGAAATCCATTTTCTTCAGGTCTTCGAGTACTTGTGCTACGCCTTCACGGGTCAGCGCATCTTTGTCGCGGGTCTGCGATGCCGGAAGAATATAGAGATTTTCGGTGCGTTTATCTTTGATCAACGCCTGGTTCAGCGTTGCATCACCCTGGATGACGTTGACGAAATCGTACACGACACGGCGTTCGCAGCCCATGATGAGATCCAGGTTGCGCAGTCCAATATCGAAATCGATAACGACGGTTTTCTTGCCCTTCTGGGCTAAACCAGTAGCGATGGCCGCGCTGGAGGTTGTCTTGCCAACGCCCCCTTTACCCGAAGTAACAACAATAATGCGTGCCATAGGAGTTCCTTGTTAAAAGGGCTTAATTTAAGGGTTGAATTGTCAAAGCGTTGTCCGCTAACCGCAAACGTGCCGCTTTGCCATAATAATCGGCCGGGATTTGATCGCTCAGCCAGTATTCTCCCGCGATGGAAACCAGCTCCGGCGTGAGGTGGGTGCAAAAAATTTGTGCCTCGCGATCGCCGCTTGCTCCCGCCAGCGCTCGCCCGCGCATCATGCCATAGACATGAATATTGCCATCGGCAATCAGTTCAGCGCCTGCGCTGACGTGGCTGGTGACAATCAGATCACAGTGTGGTGCATAAATCCGCTGACCGGAACGCACCGGGGCGTCAATCAAACGTGTTTTTGTGACCGGTGTAACAATCGGAGCGGGTTCAGGATCGATGGCCTTACGTGGCGCTTTCTCTTTACCTTCTGTCAGTATGGGTAGCCCGGCACGCTCGATTTCCGCTTTCAATTCGCTGTCTTTACAGCCGCTAATACCCACGATGCGCAGGCCGGTTTCGGTAATACTCTGCTGCAGCCGGGGCCAATTAACCGGACCTTCCAGCGTGGAGACATTGATGACAACGGGAGCATGCTGCAAAAAAGCAGGAGCCTGAGCGATTTTGTCTTCTAACGCCTGACGAATAACCTCGGGTTTTGCATCATGCAAATGAACCACTGATAAGGTAAAACTACTGCCTTTTAGCTCGATGGGCGTGTTTGACATCCTGACCTTACTCATTTTGCTATTATCACTCGATCGTTGAGTGATATTCCGAAGACTATCAGGCATGTTATAGTCACTATTATATTCAGGCAAGTAACCACCCGCTAATTCCGAGTAATAAGTATGTTTTGTGTGATCTATCGAAGTGCCCGTCGTGAACAGACTTATCTTTATGTCGAAAAAAAAGACGATTTTTCACGTGTACCGGAAGCATTAATGCAGAGTTTTGGTCCACCGCAGTTGACGATGCTTTTTCCGCTCGACGGTCGTAAAAAATTGGCTGGCGCGGATTTGGATAAAGTAAAAGAAGCATTGGTCACGCAAGGCTATTATTTGCAGTTGCCGCCACCGCAGGAAAATTTATTGAAGGAACATCTCGCAGGTTTAGGTAAACAATAAATCCGATACGGGAAAGGACGGCTCTTTGAGCCGTTTCTTATTTGGACCTTCGATACAGGCAGCAATGCCTGGGGATTTGACAAACAGCCGGGTGGCGCGGATAGTCATTTTTCGCTCATGTTCAATGTGTTACCGGAGGTGGAATAAATGTATCAGCATCACAACTGGCAGGGCGCTCTGCTGGATTACCCGGTGAGTAAAGTGGTTTGTGTTGGCAGTAACTATGCGAAACATATTAAGGAAATGGGGAGCGCTACCCCGGAAGAGCCGGTCCTGTTTATTAAACCCGAAACGGCGTTGTGCGATATCCGCCAGCCGCTGGCCCTGCCGCAGGATTTTGGTTCTGTGCATCATGAAGTGGAACTGGCGGTGCTGATTGGTGCAACGCTGCGTCAGGCCACGGAAGAACATGTCCGTAAGGCTATAGCCGGATACGGTGTGGCGCTGGATCTCACGCTTCGCGATCTGCAAAGTAAAATGAAGAAAGCCGGGCAACCGTGGGAAAAAGCCAAAGGTTTTGATAATTCATGCCCGATTTCGGGCTTTATCCCGGCGGCGGAGTTTGCCAGCGACCCGCAAAACACGACGCTTGGCCTGAAAGTGAATGGCCAGGTTCGTCAGCAAGGCACCACTGCCGATATGATCCACAAAATCGTGCCACTGATTGCGTATATGAGCCGCTTTTTCACGCTGAAAGCAGGCGATGTGATCCTGACAGGAACACCCGAGGGCGTCGGCCCGCTGCAAAGCGGTGATGAGCTCGATGTAAGCTTTGACGGTCTTTCACTGACGACCCGCGTACTGTGATACAGTTTGCCGCCTGGAACGGGCGGCAAAACTTGCATCCGCATGCCAGACTGGTTATAAGGTGCTCCCTGGATTTCAATGGCGGATTTTATCATGAACGACACTCCTTTCTGGCAAAGCAAGACTCTCGACCAAATGACGGACGCGGAGTGGGAGTCGTTATGTGATGGCTGCGGGCAGTGCTGTCTGCATAAGCTGATGGATGAAGACACCGACGAGATCTACTTTACCAATGTCGCCTGTCGTCAGTTGAATATCAAAACCTGCCAGTGTCGTAACTATGAGCGCCGGTTCGAGTATGAACCTGATTGCATCAAACTGACCCGCGAAAATCTCCCGACTTTTGAATGGCTGCCGCCGAGCTGCGCTTACCGTCTACTGGCCGAGGGGAAAGCGTTACCGCTGTGGCACCCGTTGCGCACCGGCTCCAAAGCGGCAATGCACGCCGAACGCATTTCCGTGCGCCATATTGCCGTAAAAGAGTCTGAAGTTCGCGACTGGCAGGAGCACATTTTAAACAAACCTGAGTGGGCGGATTGACGCTCAGACACCCCAGAACAGGTCGATAATCACCGATGCGATAAGCAGCCAGCAGGGCAGAGAAAAGTAAAAAACGCCTCGCTTGTCACGGCTGCTTTTGATTATCAGCAGGCCAGCAAACGTCAATAGCAGCACCGCGATCCAGATTGCCGTGAGGAGCTGGCTGGGCGCGACAATATGCAGCGCGACAAAGAGAAGAAAAGAGGACGTGATGGTATAGAGTCTGATTTTCTTTATAAACAGTAGCGTACCCAACGCAAAGTAAATCAGCGCGATTATCCCGGCGGTCATGCATTTCCCTTTTACCCGATGGATCAGGGCCGTTACCTTACACGCCGTCTACGAGAGCAGGCAACCTTTTGCGTGCGTATGGGGTCGTGTGGGTTGTAAAAGCGCAGCGATGTCAGGTCGATGAACTTGAAGCCACTACGCTATGGACTGGCATCGGGAAGGTAATCAAAAAAAAACGCTCCCGAGGGAGCGTTCTGTTAGCGACCGAAGAGATCGCGTTTTTTCGGTTTGAACGGTTGGGCAATCAGCACCAACAGCGCAACGACCAGGTAAGCGACAAAAATGCCCAGCAGCCACTGCGGCATCTCCAGCGTCAGAAACGACCATTGACGCTCAGCGCAGTCGCCGGATGCGACAAACACTTGCGGGAGCCATTTATCCAGCGGCAGCCACGTCGGAAAACGGGCAGCAAAATCGCAGGTCATAAACGGGGAAGGATGCAACTGAATCATCGTATGTTCCCAGGCAAGCTGGATGCCGCGCCACGCGCTGTAGATCCAGATTGCCAGAGCGACGTAACGCAGCGGCGTTTTTGGCGCGATCGCGCCGACAATGCCGGCACCCATCACGCCAAATAACGCGCTGCGTTCATAAATACAGAGTACGCAAGGTTTCAGCAGCATGACATGCTGGAACCACAGCGCGACCATTTCAAGTGCAAACGCCGTCAGCGCCATTAATAACCATGCGCCGCGCCCGCGCGAGCACTTGTTCAAGTATCGCAACATAATCATTTCCCTGGGAGATGCTTTGAAAAGGCAGTGTAAACGAAATCTATGTACAGGCCACTAGCGGCAGGCAAAATAATACGTAATTGAATGTTTATCATGCGAAAAGTCAAACCAGACCACGAAGCGATGTTATATCCGGTAAAAAATAACCAACATTACTTGCTGTATCAGTTTCGGATGAAAGCCATATGACTTATGAGGTTAAGCGCAGCTAAATAGTCAAAATGGCGTACCGATCCCCTTTTTTCTTCTTTTCGCATGCTACCTGCCCCCGGCGGGGTCTGGTATGATGAGTGCTCTTTGCTAATGCTGTGTAATGGAAATCTCACTATGGTCATTAAGGCGCAGAGCCCGGCGGGTTTCGCGGAAGAGTATATCATTGAAAGTATCTGGAATAATCGCTTCCCTCCGGGATCCATTCTTCCTGCTGAACGCGAGCTCTCTGAACTGATTGGCGTCACCCGTACCACATTGCGTGAAGTTTTACAGCGACTGGCCCGTGATGGCTGGCTCACTATTCAGCATGGCAAACCCACCAAAGTGAATAACTTCTGGGAAACATCGGGTCTGAATATTCTGGAAACGCTGGCGCGTCTCGATCACGAAAGTGTTCCACAATTGATCGACAACTTGTTGTCAGTGCGTACCAACATTTCCACTATTTTTATTCGTACTGCTTTCCGTCAGCATCCTGATGACGCGTTGAAAGTGCTGGCCAGTGCGCGCGAGGTGGAAGACCACGCTGACGCGTTTGCTGAACTGGATTACAACGTTTTCCGCGGGCTGGCTTTTGCCTCCGGTAATCCGATTTACGGGTTGATCCTTAACGGCATGAAAGGGTTGTACACGCGCATTGGCCGCCATTACTTCTCCAGTCCGGAAGCACGTAGTCTGGCGCTGGGTTTCTATCATAAGCTGGCGGAAGTGTGTGAGCACGCGCAGCACGATCAGGTTTATGAGCTGGTGCGTCGCTACGGCCATGAGAGCGGTGAAATCTGGCACCGGATGCAAAAAACGATGCCAGGCGATTTGGCCTTACAAGGGCGATAAGCAAAGATACCCCTCTGCGGCGCAGAGGGGATTTCCGTTACAGCGTGTTAGAGCGTTGCGGGCAGCGTTCTAACAGTTCCACGCTACCGTCTTCGTTTTGCTGCTCCAGCAGCACATCAAATCCCCACAGCCGATGCACATGCTTCAGAACTTCGCGACGACCTTTATCCAGCGGCGCGCGATTGTGCGGAATGTAACGCAGTGTCAACGAGCGATCGCCGCGTAAATCCACGTTCCAGACCTGAATATTCGGCTCCAGGTTGCTCAGATTGTACTGCGACGACAGTTTGTTGCGGATCTCCCGGTAGCCCTCTTCGTTATGAATGGCCGCTATCTCCAGATAGTTGTTGCGATCGTCATCCAGTACGGTAAAGAAGCGGAAATCCCGCATCACTTTTGGCGACATAAACTGGCTGATAAAGCTTTCGTCCTTGAAGTCGCGCATTGCGAAATGCAACGTCTCCAGCCAGTCGGAACCGGCAATATCCGGGAACCAGTACTTATCTTCATCGGTCGGCGACTGACAGATTCGTTTGATGTCCTGGAACATGGCAAAGCCCAGCGCATAAGGGTTGATGCCGCTATACCACGGGCTGTTATACGGTGGCTGGAACACCACATTGGTATGGCTGTGCAGGAACTCCAGCATAAAGCGGTCGGTGACTTTGCCTTCGTCATACAAGTGGTTAAGGATGGTATAGTGCCAGAACGTCGCCCATCCTTCGTTCATCACCTGAGTCTGTTTCTGCGGGTAAAAATACTGGCTGACTTTGCGCACAATGCGCAGGATTTCGCGCTGCCACGGCTCCAGTAGCGGGGCGTTTTTCTCCATAAAGTAGAGCAGGTTTTCCTGCGGCTCTGCCGGGTAGCGACGCGCCTGGGCCACCGCCACCTCTTCGTCGCGTTTCGGCAACGTACGCCACAGCATATTCACCTGGCTTTGCAGATACTCCTCGCGGCTTTTCTGGCGCGCTTTCTCCTCCTGCAGCGAGATTTTCTGCGGGCGTTTATAGCGATCCACGCCGTAGTTCATTAGTGCATGACAGGAGTCGAGCAATTTTTCGACTTCGTCCACGCCATAACGCTCTTCGCAATCGGTAATGTATTTACGGGCAAAGATCAGGTAATCGACAATCGAACTGGCGTCGGTCCAGCTGCGGAACAGATAGTTATTTTTGAAAAACGAGTTATGCCCGTAGCAGGCATGCGCCATCACCAGTGCCTGCATAGTAATGGTGTTCTCTTCCATCAGGTAAGCGATGCAGGGATTCGAGTTGATGACAATTTCATAAGCCAGACCTTGCTGACCATGTTTGTAAAGGCGTTCCGTCTCGATGAATTTCTTACCGAACGACCAGTGAGGGTAGTTAATTGGCATACCTACGCTTGAGTAGGCATCCATCATTTGTTCTGAGGTGATCACTTCGATTTGATGCGGATAGGTATCCAGCCGGTAGAGTTTCGCCACCCGGTCGATCTCTGCCAGGTAAACATCCAGCAGATCGAAAGTCCAATCGGGTCCATCGCTCAGACGAATAGAATCCTTATTCATTGAGTCAATCGTAGCCATTAGCGCGCCCTCGTTGTTAACAACACTCTCTGTATGGAGCGTCTCATTTCAAGCATAGAACACGCAATAAAATATGTGGCTAAGCCATAGGTTTTTCTTCGCGATTTTTTCTTCTTGAGGTGACGTAGGAAGGCTATTTTGTAGTTTTTTATTCTGTGCTTAAAAGGCGTTCAGCAGGAGATGCTAAATACGTTCAGCCCTTGTAATAGGGCGAACCTGTGAGGGGTGTCACCATAAAAAAGGCATATGTTGAATAATATTTTCACCTAGGTTATCAATTTGTAATTAGATGATTGTGCTTTACTCATGGGAGAGGGATATGCAAGTTGTTGTCTTAGGAAGCGGCGTCGTGGGCGTCACCAGCGCATGGTATCTGCGTCAGGCGGGTCATGACGTGACGGTGATAGATCGGCAGCCTGGTCCTGCGCAGGAGACCAGCGCCGCGAATGCAGGGCAAATTTCACCCGGCTATGCCGCGCCCTGGGCTGCGCCTGGCGTGCCGCTGAAAGCTATAAAATGGATGTTTCAGCGTCATGCGCCGCTGGCCATCAGTCTGGACGGCACATCATCACAGTTAAAATGGATGTGGCAAATGTTGCGTAACTGTGACACCCGCCACTATATGGAAAACAAAGGACGTATGGTGCGTCTGGCGGAATACAGTCGCGACTGTCTGAAACTGCTACGGGAAACCACCGGGATTCAGTACGAAGGGCGGCAGGGCGGTACATTGCAACTGTTTCGCACTGCTGAACAGTATGAAAATGCGACCCGCGATATCGCTGTTTTGCAGGATGCCGGTGTGCCCTACCAATTGCTGGAGGCGGCACGTCTGGCGGAGGTTGAACCTGCGTTGGCGGAAGTGGCGGGGAAACTGACGGGTGGGCTGCGCTTGCCCAATGATGAAACTGGCGACTGCCAGCTCTTTACCCAACATCTGGCGCAGATGGCCGCTCAGGCAGGAGTGGTGTTCCGCTTTAACACACCGGTGGATCGCCTGCTGTATGAAGGGGAGAAAATCTACGGCGTGAAATGCGGCGACGAGGTGATCAAAGCCGATGCCTACGTGATGGCGTTTGGATCCTGGTCCACCGGTTTACTGAAAGGGATTGTTGATATTCCGGTCTATCCGCTCAAAGGCTACTCTTTGACTATCCCGATTGCACAAGAAGATGGCGCACCGGTATCGACCATTCTCGATGAGACTTACAAAATTGCCATTACCCGTTTTGACCAACGCATCCGCGTCGGCGGAATGGCGGAAATTGTGGGTTATAACACCGAACTGCTGAAGCCGCGTCGTGAAACACTGGAGATGGTGGTACGTGACCTGTTTCCACGCGGTGGCCACGTTGAGCAGGCTACCTTCTGGACGGGTTTGCGTCCTATGACTCCGGACGGCACACCTGTTGTCGGGCGTACTCCGTTTAAAAATCTGTGGCTCAATACCGGACACGGTACGCTGGGCTGGACAATGGCCTGCGGTTCCGGTCAGTTGATAAGCGATCTGATTTCCGGCACGACACCCGCGATTCCGTCTGATGATCTTGGCGTGGCGCGCTATCTGCCGGGTTTTACACCTGCGCGTGCGCAGCACTTACACGGCGTTCATAACTGATATAAGGAATAGTGATGTCTCGTCCGGTTCTGGCCACCCTGGATTTACAGGCGCTGGCCAATAACTTGCAGGTTGTTCGCCGCGCAGCGCCATCCGCAAAAATCTGGTCGGTTGTTAAGGCAAACGCGTACGGGCACGGTATCGATCGTGTCTGGCGCGCACTCCATACCACAGATGGCTTTGCCATGCTGAATCTGGAAGAAGCCATCCTGCTGCGTGAACGCGGTTGGAAAGGGCCGATTCTGATGCTGGAGGGATTTTTCCATGCGGATGAGCTGCCGCTCTTTGACAAATACCGCCTGACCACCAGCCTGCACAGCAACTGGCAAATTAACGCATTGCAAAATGCCCGCCTGCAAGCGCCGCTGGATATCTACCTGAAAATTAACAGTGGAATGAACCGCCTTGGTTTTCTGCCCGAGCGTGTGCATGGCGTCTGGCAGCAGTTGCGTGGGTTGGCAAACGTGGGTGAGATCACGCTGATGTCCCATTTTGCGGCGGCGGAACACCCGCAGGGCATTATCGCGCCGATGGCGCGTATTGCGCAGGCGGCTGAAGGCATCGCTGCACCGCGCTCGCTGGCAAACTCGGCCGCCACGCTCTGGCACCCGGAGGCGCATTACGACTGGGTGCGACCCGGTATTGTGCTTTATGGCGCGTCACCCTCGGGCGACTGGCAGGATGTCGCCACCAGTGGTATTCGTCCGGTAATGACGCTGAACAGTGAAATTATTGCCGTACAAACGCTAAAGGCTGGCGATACCGTGGGGTATGGTGCACGCTACCGCGCCGGTTCAGAGCAGCGCATTGGCGTGGTCGCTTGTGGCTATGCCGATGGTTATCCGCGACTGGCACCGACAGGGACACCCATACTGGTGGATGGCATCCGCACAACCACCGTGGGCGCGATCTCGATGGATATGCTGACGGTGGATTTAACCCCTTGCCCGCAGGCTGGCATTGGTACGCCGGTCGAGCTGTGGGGCAAGGCGATTAAAATTGATGAAGTGGCTGCAGCCTCCGGCACGGTCGGGTATGAATTGATGTGCGCATTAGCGCCGCGCGTCCCGGTAGTGACGGTGTAAAACAAGCTGAGGCGGTTATTCCGCCTCTTCTTCCGCGACCCGAACACCGACTTTCAGCACGGCGTTGTCCGCTTTCTCTGCCACGGTCCAGATCATTCCGGCAAACTCCACCTGGTCGCCAACTACTGGTGCAGCACCCAGCAACTGTTGCACGATATCGCCCAATGTCTGCTGTTTATCACGGTACTCAAGCCCGTCTTCCAGACCGTAAATCAGCGCCACGTCGGCAAATTTCGCATTCGCTTCAAGAATAAAATCGCCGAAAAAGCGTTGATCCAGCGCCACCGGTGGCGACTGGCTGAACAGTTTGCCCAGCGCGGGCAGGTCACGCTCACGGCCGATGACGCACAGAACATCGCCTTCACGTAGCCGGGTACTGCCCGTCGGATGCAGCAGGCTATTACCGCGGAACAGCGCGGCAATGCGTGTCTCTTCCGGCATATGCAAATCGCGAAGTGCTGCGCCCACACACCATTTATCGGCGCTCAACTGATAAACAAACTGCTCCCACGGATTATCCGGATGAATATCCAGACCTACGCGCGAAACTGGCCAGCCCACTGGTGGCACCACCACTTTGGCTTTTTTTGCCGCCCAGGAGAGTGAGGTCCCCTGAAAGAGCAGCGAAATCAGCACCACGAAAAATGCCACGTTGAAGAACAGACGAGCATTATCCAGACCGGCCATCATTGGGAAAGTAGCAAGAATAATCGGTACTGCGCCACGGAGCCCCACCCAACTGATAAAAACGCGCTCGCGCAGGTTAAAACCGCGAAACGGCAACAGACTGGCGAACACAGACAGGGGGCGCGCAACAAAAATCATCCATGCTGAGAGAATGAGTGCGGAGAGGGCGATCGGCCACAAATCAGAAGGTGTAACCAGTAAGCCCAGCACGAGAAACATCGCAATTTGCGCCAACCAGGCCAGCCCGTCAAAATTTTGCAAGATGCCGAACCGGTTGCGGATCGGGCGATTCCCAAGCACAAAACCACACAGATACACCGCCAGGATCCCGCTGCCGTGTAAGGCAGTGGTCAGGGCGAACACCAGGATACCACCGCTCAGCGCCAGCAACGGATAGAGCCCTTGCGGCAGGACAATGCGATTGATCATCTGCTGCAGCAGGTAACCGCCCGCACCGCCAAGCAGAATGCCAAGGCCAAACTCCTGTACGATATGCACCAGGAACATCAGATCGAGATCGGCTTTATGCTTCTGAATCATCTCAATCAGCGTAATGGTCAGAAATACCGCCATTGGATCGTTGCTGCCGGATTCAATTTCAAGGGTTGAGCCCACGCGTTCATTCAGCCCTTTTCCGCCAAGCAGTGAAAACACCGCGGCTGCATCGGTGGAGCCGACAATGGCGCCGATTAACAACCCTTCCATGATGTTAAGTTTGAACAACCAGGCCGCCATCATGCCGGTCAGGCTGGAGGTCACGAGTACCCCAACAGTGGCGAGGGAAAGGGCCGGGCCAAGGGCAACGCGAAAGGAGCTGGCGCGGGTACGCATACCGCCATCGAGCAGTATGATCGCCAGCGCGAGGTTACTGACCATATAGGCGAACGGATAATTATCGAACGGTATGCCACCAATGCCGTCTACGCCGGCCAACATACCAATCGCCAGAAAAATGACCAGAATCGGGATACCGAGGCGTGATGAGAAGGAACTTAATAAAATACTGCAGGTTACAAGAACTGAACCCAGAATAAACAGACTGATTATCGCCTCAGCGTCCAATGTTATGCCTCTCCTTATCCCGTCATGACAAATCGGAAACCCGGGCTGCGTCCGGCAGCCTGGATTCATTCAATGCATTTATAATAACGGCAGAAACAACGTTTTAATAAGGGCATTAAGCGCTTTTTTTATACCGACATCACGGGATGACCCGACAGGGTCAGTTGAGATTTTTCAGCATGTTGCAAAACAGCGTGGGCGCCTAACGGTAATGTAACGGTTTGCGGCTCATGTCCAAACGCCAGTCCGGTGATCAGCGGAATGTCCAGCCGCGAACGCAGATATTCAACCATCGTAGTAAGATTGTAGCCTGCATCGTACTCGTTGGGTTGTGCATGGGAGAAACTGCCGAGCACCAGCGCGTTTTGTCGCGCCAGAATGCCAGCCTGCAACAGTTGCAATAACATCCGCTCCACGCGGTAGGGGTGTTCATTAATATCTTCTACCACCAGAATGCCACCTTCGATTGAGGGCAGCCAGGGCGTACCCACGAGCGACGTTAGCATGGCCAGGTTTCCCCCCCAAAGCTGGCCTTCAGTATGACAATGCGGACCTTCGCCTTGCCACTCCACGGTATAGGTTTTATTGCGCAATGCCCGCCAAAAGTGTTCAACGGTGAATGCGTCCTGCGGCTCTGCGCCAAAGTTACCCGCCAGCATTGGCCCACTGAAGGTAATCACATTGCCCGTGGCCAGCAGGCCTAACTGAAAAGCTGTGAAGTCACTGTGACCGCAAATCAGCAGTGGCTGTTGCTGCTGTCGTTCCGCTATGGCCTGCCAGTTAACCTCGCTCAGCAAGCGGCTGGCACCATAACCGCCACGTACTGGCATAACAATCACATTCTCGCCGGACAATTGCGCCAGCCCATTGAGATCGGCAAGTCGTTGTTCGTCGCTTCCGGCAAAGCGCTCGCAACGGCGGGTAATCACCTGCTGATTACGGACATGATGTCCCTGTTGTTCAAGCTGTTTAATGGCGGAGGCGGCTGCCTGCTGATTGATGCAATACCCGGAAGGGGCGATCAGGTGGAAGGTGGACATGGCATTTCCTTGCTGACATCTATAGCGAAACAGTTATCATGCCGCTTACCTGTGTCGTTGTCATCCGCAGTGATGAATACCCCGAATAAGGATTGCTGGTGTGAAATTGAGATGGTTTGTTTTTTTAGTGGTCTTACTGGCCGGATGTAGCTCAAAGCAGGATTACCGTAAGCCGGACTGGAACCCGGAAGTCCCGGTGAAACGCGCGATGCAGTGGATGCCGATAACCGAAAAAGCCGGCGCGGCATGGGGCGTAAGCCCGCGGCTCATCACCGCCATGATCGCGGTCGAGTCAGGCGGCAACCCGGATCTGGTGAGTAAATCCAACGCCGTTGGCCTGATGCAGTTAAAAGCCTCTACCGCAGGGCGTGAAGTGTATCGCCATATGGGATGGAGTGGGCAACCGTCTACCAGCGAACTGAAAAACCCGGAGCGCAATATCTCGATGGGCGCAGCCTACCTCAGTATTCTCGAACATGGGGCGCTGGCTGGCATCCGTGATGAGAAAGTGATGCAGTATGCACTGGTCGTTTCCTACGTGAATGGCGCTGGTGCGCTACTGCGAACGTTCTCTTCCGACAGAAGCGAAGCAATTGAGGAAATTAATGATTTGAGCGCAGACGCCTTCTTAAAACATGTGGTGGATAACCACCCCGCGCCACAGGCGCCGCGCTATATCTGGAAAGTGCAAAAAGCGATGGACGCGATGTAATTATCGCACCCGGCTGGCGCGTTCGCGCGCCTCACGCTCCAGGGCAAAAATGATGCGCTGGAGTTCGCGTTCCACGCCCGGACTGACATTTAAAAAGCGAAAACTGAGACGTGGAGTGCTGATTGTTTCGTTTTTGCCGTCCACCACTTTACGCTCGCCGATGGCGATCAGTTGTGCATCAAAATAGAACTGTCCCCAGGATGCCATATCCAGTTCAATCTTTGTAAAGCGCATCCCCGGTGCCAGTATTTCAGGTACCGGGCCTTCCAGTAATGCGCCCATCCCGCCCAGGGAAAGATCGTAGAGGCGAAAGCGAATCTCTGATTTATCGGGCAGTTGCGCCTTACAGAAGTAAGCCGGATGCAAAGGGGCGATGATGCGGAAATATTCCCGGCGCTGGATAAACCATAATGTCTCTGGCAATGGGGTAAGAAAGGCCGGTAAGGCCTGATAATCTCCTGCCGAAAGCGAACCCAGCGTAAATTCGACTTTTGCACCCTGCGTTTCGGCTGTCACGGTGACTTTCCCGGCGCGCTGTACCGCATTATTTTCGTAATCCTGACTACCAAAATCCATGATCAGTTCTTCCGGATTCGCGTCCAGTATTTTACTGATGAACTGACCACCGCCCCAAGTGATGCAGACAGGCACCTGGTTTTTCTGCAAATCGCGCAATACCCCCAGCACGGCCAGCGGATTTTGTTTCAGGAACTGCTCACTGTAATTGCTCACGCCGAATGGCTCCTTGATGACTGACACACCTTCGTTGTTATATCGGCATTTCATCGGAGAACTTAATACAAACCAAGACAATTTTTTTTAAGTCAGATTTAGATTAAGTCCGTGAGAAGAAAATGCTTTTACCATCGCCAACTATACTGTAGTCAACGCATCACCATTGTGGCTAGTGCGCTTAAACGAGACGAGTAAAAGGAGTTGAATAATATGGGTATTCTCGCGTGGATTATCTTTGGTCTGATTGCAGGCGTTATTGCCAAATTCATTATGCCTGGGCGGGATGGCGGTGGGTTTATTTTGACCTGTATTCTGGGGATCGTCGGCGCTGTGGTGGGCGGCTGGCTCGCCACCCGGCTTGGCTATGGCGGAGATATCACGGGGTTTAACTTACACAGTTTTATTGTTGCCGTAGTCGGTGCCATCGTGGTGCTGGCGGTGTTCAGATTGTTGCGCAGATAGTGTAACGCCCGTTTCACAACCCGCCATGTCTTGTCTGAACATTCAACCCGGTTATGTTTCGCTAAAGACGAGTCCTGGCCAGCGATATTCGTGTGGTTAGCGCCGCATGGGTATCCACCTGGCCAATTTTCCATGATGATTTAAACGCTGCAGCTCTGGCCGCAGCGTCCTTTCTGCTTACACGGTTGGAACTGTGCCGCCATCAATGATGTACTCCGTCCCTGTGATCGTTGCTGCACGGGGTGAACAGAGGAACAGGATGAGATTGGCGACCTCAATGGGTTTTGATGGACGCCCTATCGGTATACCTCCGAGCGAGTTCATGATGATCTTTTTCCCACCTTCATAATCGGTTCCTGCCTGCTGAGCGAGCCGCTCGGCCAGGGCTACTGATGCTTCTGTTTCGATCCATCCGGGCGCCACACGCAGCACGCGAATACCTTTTGGCGAGACTTCTTTCGACAGACTTTTACTGTAAGTCGACAGTGCTGCTTTCGCCGCCGCATATCCTGTAGTCGATTCGGGTAAAGGCAGCACGCGCTGGATTGATGTGATATGAATAATGACACCGGCCCCTTGATCGAGCATGCCAGGCAGCAATGCGCGATCCAACCGGACGGCTGGCAGGAGATTGAGATTCAGTTCCTGCAGCCACTCTTCTTCCCCCAGCATTGCGAATCCGCCACCTGGCGCTGTTGAACCGCCAAGCACATGAACAATGATGTCAACGCCGCCCAATCTGGCCTTTACCGCTTCAGCCACCTGGCGGCAACCTTCGACGGTTGTCAGGTCTGCGGTGACGAAGTGATCCGCTAAGGTGTCATCAGGTTGCGTTCGTGCAGTGGTTAACACCTTCGCCCCTTGTTCGTGGAGCAGGCCAACCACCGCTTTGCCGACACCTTTGGTACCCGCTGTCACCAACACGCGCTTTCCTTGTAATTCCAGATTCATGGTCATCAGATGATCTCTCCGGGCAGGGTTATTTACCCTTTGGTTTGTGATGCGGTCATCTTCGCCATATAGTGTGAAATCATCAAGAACGCACGAAAAAGTGAGTAACGGCCTAATGAGTAAGATTTATACCCCCGACACAGCTGCACTTGGCGTAGAACAGGTACTTCGGCTTCTGGAGGGGCGGTGGAAATTGGTCATTTTGTTTCATCTCTTCGACGGAAAGGTGCAGCGCTACTCCGATTTTGGCAGGCTCATCCCTGGTATTTCTCAAAAAATGCTGAGTCAGCAGCTTCGGCAACTGGAAGCTGACGGGATCGTATCGCGAAAGCTGTATCCGCAAGTGCCGCCTAAGGTTGAATATCGCCTCACGGAGTGGGGGCAAGCGCTGTGCCCTGCGCTCGATTCCATGCTGAAATGGGCAGAAAAACGGGAAACTTTGCAATCACCTCCTGAAGCCTCATAACGACTGTCGGCTGTTTGCCGGACGGAAAAGAGGAGACGCCAGCCTTCCACTCACCTTTGGCAGAGGGAAAGCTGCGTTTACTGACTAACGTAAAATAGCGCTACTGTGATAACGATTAAATTGAGACACTGGCGAGATGTTCTACAAACCCAGTTCACTCAGACCTGGGTGGTCGGCAGGGCGAGGTCCCAGAGGCCAGTGGAAGAGACGTTCAGATTCGTTAATTGGCAAGTCATTGATACAGGCGTAACGGCGTTGCATTAAGCCATCAGCGGCAAATTCCCAGTTCTCATTACCGTAAGAACGAAACCAGTTGCCGGAATCATCATGCCATTCATAGGCGTAACGAACAGCAATTCTGTTTCCCTCAAAAGCCCAGAGCTCTTTTATCAGCCTGTATTCCTGCTCTTTTTTCCATTTACGTTGCAGAAATGCTTTGGCTTCGTCGCGGTTTTGAGCAAATTCAACGCGATTGCGCCATTGGGTATCCAGCGAATAGGCAAGGGCGACACGTTCCGCATCGCGGCTGTTCCAGCCATCTTCGGCCAGACGGACTTTTTGAATTGCAGTTTCACGCGTAAAGGGGGGCAATGGCGGGCGATTATTCATAGCGAGCTCCTTTGGGATGGTATGTAGACAGGTCTGTCTACCGGTGTTAATCTGGACCTCCAACATAAACTTGTCAACAGTCACTCACGATGAACGTTAAAACAGACATACCGGAAAAACGCAGTGCGAAAGAGAAAATCGTGCAAACCGCGCACGAACTCTTTTATCAGTACGGAATACGGGCCACTGGCATCGATAAAATCATCGAGTGCGCGCAGGTAACGAAAGTGACGTTTTATCGTCATTTCCCCAGCAAAAATGCCCTGATCCTGACTTATCTGGAATATCGACACACGCTTTGGATGGACTGGTTTAACACGACGATGGCCAGGTATATGCAGGCAGGTAAGGGCAATATCCGTGCGCTACTTGCCACATTGCAATCATGGGCGGATGCGCCTGATTTTCGCGGGTGTGCATTTCTGAATGCCACATCAGAAATGGGTGAAGCGTTACCTGATGTTGTACAGATGACCCGCATGCATAAGCTTTCGGTTGAGCAGGCATTAGGTGTTCACTGGAATTGTGCCGATCCGGCGCGGCTTGCAGCCAGTGTTATGGCGTTCGATGGTGCCATTATGCATATGCAAATGGGCAGGCCAGCGAATGACGTTCTCGCTCAGTTGAGTATGGTTTTAACCACACTGTTTCATGACGAGGAGGTGTGATCTCTTCCTGAAATCGGTACGCAGCTCAGGAAGAGATCAGGGCTTATTTATTGCGCCACTTTTTGGGGAGCAGGCGCGGCCTGCGCCGGTTGTTGAGTGGGTTGCGTTTGCGGTACGTTGTCACACGGTTTTTCTTTAGGGCACACTAAATCAAGCATTTTCAGTGTGACGCCATTGGTCCAGCCAAAACCGTCCTGCAACGGATATTCGCCACCACCACCGCCGGTTCCGGTGCTGCTGACATCATATTTCTCGACCAGTTTCTTCTCGCGATCGTAGGTGTGCTGCACATTGGTGAGAAAACGCCAACTCACGTCCATCGCCAGTTTCTGATGATCGTAGTTTTGCAGGCCCGCTGTGGCTATCCATTGGAGCGGCGCCCAGCCATTCGGGGCATCCCATTGCTGCCCGCTACTGACAGTGGTGGTGGAAACACCGCCTGGTTTTAACAAACGCGCCTGCGTAGCTGCGGCGACTTTATCCGCTCTGTCCTTGGCTGCAGCATTGACAAACAACGGGTAGAGCGTGGCTGCCGTTAACTGATTACGCACTTTTTTGCTCTTCAGATCGTAGTCTGCATACCAGCCGTCTTTATCGTTCCACAGATTGGCTTCAATGGCTTTCTGCCGTGCTGTTGCCAGCGCTTCATACTGGCTCGCTTTTGCCGCATCGCCAGAGAGTTGCCAGCCGCGGGCCAGTAGTTTTTCCATTTTAAACATCAGAGCATTCAGATCGACGGGCACGATGCTGGTGGTGCGGATAGTGCCGAGTTGGTTTGGATTGTCCATCCAGCGAGAGCTGAAATCCCAGCCGGACGCGGCCGCAGAGCGTAAATCACGGTAGATGTCAGTAGCAGGGCGGTTAGGGTTATTTTTTGCGGTGGTAACATCATCAAGCCATGACTCAGGACGCGGTGTGTCGCGATCGTCCCAATAGCGATTCAGTATCGAGCCGTCGCTCAGTTTTACTACGCGCTTATTGGCCTGACCTGCTTGCAGATTATCGACGCCATCCATCCAGTAGCGATACTCTTTTTCCATCTGTGGCAGGTAGGTTTTAAATGCTTCATCGCCGTCATGGGTAGCGAGCAACTCAACCATCAGGGCAAAGAAAGGGGGTTGTGACCGGCTTAGATAGTAACTTCGGTTGCCGTTCGGAATATGTCCCCACGTATCGATTTCGTAGGCGAAGTTGGTCACCATATCTTCGATTTTGTCCCAATGACCGCTTTCCGCAAGGCCTAGCATGGTGAAGTAACTATCCCAATAATAGACCTCACGGAATCGCCCGCCTGGAACCACATAGGGCTTCGGCAGTGGCAGCAGCGAGTCCCATTTACCTGCGCTGTTGGTTGTACGCGTTAGGACGGGCCATAATCCGTCAATATGTTCACGCAGGGTCTGGCCGGCTGGCGGGACATACTCTTCACCGTCTTTGGGCAGTGTAAAGTTCACATCTACAAAATGGCGTAAATCAAAACTGGTTTGATTTCGCTGCATGCGATAATCCGCGAGGATCATCAGCGGATCGCCATTAGGTACGGCATCAGCGAAGGTTTTTTGATCCGGAAACAGTTTTGCGCTTTGCACGTCGCTGAACAGAGGTCCAAGTAGAACATCCGGCGGCTGCGGGGGGTTTTGTGTTTGCTCTGCCATCGCCTGAGGTATGGCAATAAGCAATGCCGCACCAAACGCGAGTTGCATCGCCAGCAACAGGGAGCGCGGATGTCGCAATACAGGTCTTGTCATCGATTATTCTCCTTAATGGTACAGCGGTGCCGCTGTCATCAGCCTTGCAGAAAACCTTAGTCGAATATCAGATGTATAGCGTGTCGCGTTTGGCATTTTGCGCTCTTCCAGATAATTTACCCGTCTGGTTATGAACAGAAAAAAGCCGCACACATGAAAGGCGGCGTCTTTTTGCCCAACAAGTGCCGCAATAATGGTCATTCATAGGCAATTCGTTTGGATATATTGTCCACAGTCAATCTTAATTGCTGCTCCAAAACAGGCTAAAGCCTGTGTCAGGTCAATATGGCTGAATGGATTCGTTTATTCTTTCTTTATTTGGATGTAGCGTGACTTAACCATTTGGCGGTAATTGCCACCTTTGTCTGTGTATAAAGAATGTTTCAATGAGGAACAGTCACGCAGGGGACTATCTATGGAGGAAATGGCTTTCCTTTAGGTAAATATATTTCAAAAAGTATCCAGAAAATAACTGTAATAATCCAGTTATGTGACTAATCCATACTATTAATCAGGGGAATGGACTACCAGATATTGTAGTTTTTTGGCGCTCCGCTGTTTTTTAGGATTCATCCTATCTCAAAATTCACGCTATCCACTACCGTTAACTCATTAGAAATATCTATTAATTATCATAATGTTATAAGTTGCTTTCTATACATGGTGAATTCATCCAAGAAGTTTGCTTTAGTGTGATGAACTTAAGCTAAACTCCTTCTTGGGAATAATCCTATTTTCTTGAAAAATTAAATAATACCATTTCGACAGATCGGATTTCGTATTGAATAGAATTATCTGTTCTGTAAAATCGTGTCACGATAGTCAATGAAAAGTAATATTATTGCAGCCTTGTCTCTGACAAGACTCGTGCGGTAGCTATGCCTTTTTATTCATTATCAGAGCGTTTAGCTGGACAAGGATAAGGGTGATTCGGAGCCATCCGAATGAGTCTTTCCAAAACGCTCTTGTTTAACACAGTAATATATTTGCAATGGAAAAAACTCTATGAACATGCGAATGGTATTGGCTCTTCTTTTTGTCTTCAGCGTTTCTGCCTGTAAAGCACCTCCTAAACCCGCTCCTACCGATGACACTATTGTCACCAGCGAAGTGAACGGTGTGACCCTGACTCACCGTTATGCGGTTCTCCCGCCAAAAGAGTTCGAACCCGTTAAACAAGACTATCGCGCGTTATATCCCGCGTCGCTGATGAGTACGCCAGATTTCGGCGGTAAAGTTATCCGTCAGCTGACCGCCGGAAAAACCTATGTCGTTCTGGGGCAGGTTGAACACTTCTGGTTAGCGCTGGCCGATGAAGGGCAGGAAGAGCTGATCGGTTATGTCCCGATGCGTGCGGTCGTGAAAAGTGAACTGTACGACGAAACGCTGCGTAAAGATAAAAAACGCCGTGTGATTCCGAAAAAACAAACTTGCGTCTCTGTCGATGGCAGCAGCAAGGCCTGCAAAAACGCGAACTCTGGAACCTGGATCATCGACTAATCCAGCTGTGACGAGCGCCAAGCTATGAATAATAACGTTGTTGTACGCCAGATTGCCCTGGTATTTTTCTTTGTGCTGGCCACCCTGGCCAGCGGTTGTGGTTCTTCTTCACACAGCGTGCCTACCAGCTATAACCTTCAGTTCAGGGCTCATCCGCAAATCAATGAGTCCGCCCCTCTTAAAGTCAGGGTGTTGCTGTTGAAATCGGATGCGACCTTTATGTCCGCCGATTTCTGGTCGCTGCAAAACAACGCAGATAGCGTACTTGGCGCCAACCTGCTGAACAGTGATGAATTCTTCCTGATGCCCGGTCAGCTTTCAAAAACGCTGAGCGGGAAAAGCGCGCCGGAAGCTCGCTACATCGGCGTGATGGCGGAATATCAGTCGCTTGACGGCAAAAAATGGCGGATGTCCTTACCTCTTCCTGTCCAGGGAGATACTCGCTTCTACGAATTCTGGAAATCGTCGTCGGATGAGCTGGAAGCCAATATCTTCCTCGACGTCAATGGGATCCGCGTGATTACCAGATAGCGCCAGCCTTAACAGGAAAACAGTATGAATAAAGCAGAAAAGGTCGTGTGGACCGAAGGTATGTTTCTGCGTCCTCATCACTTTCAGCGTGCGGAAAGCTACTTGCAACACCATATTCGTGAGTGGGGGACACTGCAACGCCCGTACCTTTGGGGCTACCTTGATATCGAACTGGATGATGCAATGCTTCGCCAGGGCTGTATTGCACTGAGCTACGCCAGCGGTCTGCTGCCGGATGGTACATTCTTCTCTTTCCATGATGCCCGCCAGGCGCCCACACCGCTTGCCATCCCTGACAACATCAGCAATGAACGTGTGGTGCTTGCGCTACCAGCTCGTCGCGGCGGTCGTGATGAAGTCATTTTCAGCGAGGAAAAAGACTCGCTGGCGCGTTATGTCACCTGGGAAAGCGAAGTGGATGACGATAACGCCCTTTCGGTGGGGCCGGCGGCCGTGCAGTTCGGACGTTTACGCCTGAAACTGATGCTGGAAAAAGATCTCAGCGCCGAATGGACAGCCATCGGCGTGGCGCATGTGCTTGAAAAACGCAATGATAACCACATTCGCCTCGACACCCGCTACATTCCGCCGATGCTGAACGCAGTAAATAATGCGCCGCTCTTCGCCATGATTAATGACTTGCAGAGCCTGCTGACCCAACGTAGTCAGCAGATCGGTCAGCGTCTGCGTCAGCCGGGCCGCTTTAATACCTCTGAAATGGTGGAATTCACGCTGTTGGCGTTGATCAACCACCACGTTGGGCTGGTTGCGCATCTGAAAACGCTCCCGTCAATCCACCCGGAAGAGTTATGGCGCAGCTGGTTGGCGTTTGCCACCGAGTTGACGACCTGGACGGCCTCACGCTCGCCGGATGAGACGTTGCCAGTATATGACCATGATGACCTTGCAGGCTGCTTTAGTAAATTGCAGTTGATGCTTCGTCAGGGGCTCTCGTTGGTGATGGAAGAGCATGCGATCCAACTGCCTTTGACCGAGCGTACACACGGGTTGAATATCGCTACGCTGCCCACAACTACCATGGCGCGGGAGTTCGGTTTTGTTCTGGCGGTAAAAGCCAGCGTGCCTGGCGAAATTCTACAAACCCATTTCCCTGCGCAGATGAAAGTGGCACCGGTGACGAAGATCCGTGATTTGGTCCAGCTTCAGCTACCTGGTATGAAACTGCGCACCATGCCTGTTGCGCCGCCGCAAATCCCGTGGCATGCCGGTTATAACTATTTCGAGCTGGAAAAAGGCGGCGAACTCTGGAACGAAATGGAGAAATCCGGGGCTTTCGCATTGCATCTTGCAGGTGAATTCCCGGGTCTTGATATGGAGTTTTGGGCCATCCGTAGCCCGACTGAATAATACAGCGAGCATACAATATGCAGGAACAACAAGCCTCCGGCAGTGATGCCGCTCTGGCAGGAGCCAGCGGGAATAATCCTCTGGTCGCAGCGGCGAACCCGCTGCTCAATGCGATACCGCAAATCCGCCATTCGGTTTCTCATGATGATCAGGCGGGTCTGCGTCAACATTTGATTGATGAGATCCGCCGTTTTGAAGTGCGCTGCCAGCAATCTGGTCTGGCTTACGAGGTGATCGTTGGTGCGCGCTACTGTTTATGCACCGCCTTGGACGAAGCTGCAGCGCTTACGCCGTGGGGCAGCCGTGGAGTCTGGTCAGGCAGCGGCTTGCTGGTGACGTTCCATAACGAAACATGGGGCGGCGAGAAGTTTTTCCAGTTGCTGGCGAGATTGTCGCAAAACCCCCGCGAACATATCGCTCTGCTGGAGTTGATTAACTTCTGCCTGCTACTCGGTTTCGAAGGGCGTTACCGCGTGATGGATAATGGCCGCACGCAACTGGAAACCATTAAACAGCGCCTGTGGCAAATGATACGCGGTGTCCGCGGTAACTACCCGCCTGCGCTGTCACCGCATCCGGAAGATCAACCGGTGATGCGTAAACTGTGGCGTCCTGTTATTCCGTTATGGGCATGCGCCGGACTGGCGGGCTTCCTTGCTTGCTTGTTCTACATCGTACTGAACTGGCGCTTGGGTGACAGCACCAATCCGGTACTGGCGAAGATCTATCAGACCGCGTTGCCGGAAGCCTCCATCCAGCAGCCAGCGCAGAGTGTGCCGCCAGTGCTGAACTTGCGTGCATTCCTGCGCCCGGAAATTCAGGCAGGGCTGGTCGCGGTTCGTGACGAAGCGGATCGCAGTGTCGTGACCTTAAAAGGGGATGGCCTCTTCGCTTCAGGTTCGACCGTTGCCCGCGATAGCTATGAGCCGGTGATTGACCGGGTTGCGCAAGCGATGAATAACGTCAGCGGCAGAGTGTTGGTGGTGGGATACAGCGATAACGTACCAATCCGCAGTGCGCGTTTTGCCTCGAATTATGAATTGTCGCTGGAGCGTGCGCGCTCGGTGCAGTCACTGCTGCAAAAACATCTTTCGCGTCCGGAACGGGTGAAAGCGGAAGGCCGAGGGGAGATGGATCCCGTTGCGCCCAACAACAGTGCAGAAAACCGCGCTCGCAACCGTCGTGTGGAAATTACTTTGCTGGTGTCGCCGGATAACACGGCCGCCGAGCTGAACGGACTGCCGCAAGGAAACTAAGGATGAATATGTTGCTTTCATTGCTGACTAACCGCATTTTGTGGGGTTTCCTTGGCGTAACCGGGCTGGCTGCCGTCATCTGGATGATTGGCCCGCTGCTCTCCGTTGTGGATTCCCGACCGCTGGAGTCAGAGCAAAACCGCATGATTACCATTGCGGTGATGTACCTGATTTGGGTGCACAGCCATATTGTGCCGCGTTTGTACAACGCATGGCTCAACCGCAAGCTGATGGACAACCTGAAAAGTGAAGAGGCGAAAGATCCCACCGAGCGCAAACGCCTGACTAACGAAGATCAGGTGCTGAATGAGCGTTTCGAAGAAGCGGCTCAGGTGCTGAAAAAAGCCCACTTTAACCAGCCGGGGCAACGCGGGCTGTGGACTCAACGCTTCAGTACGCAATATCTCTATCAACTGCCGTGGTACGTCATTATCGGCGCGCCGGGTTCAGGTAAAACCACGGCGTTGGTTAACTCCGGTTTACAGTTCCCGCTGGCGGATCGTTTCGGTAAAACCGCGCTTCGTGGTATCGGTGGTACGCGCAACTGTGACTGGTGGTTTACCAATGAAGCCGTGTTGCTTGATACCGCAGGGCGTTATACCACCCAGGAGAGTGAGCAGGCGCAGGACGCAGGTGAATGGCTCAGGTTTTTGGGGTTGCTGCAAAAATATCGCCGTCGCCAGCCAATTAATGGTGTCATTGTCACCATCAGCATCGCCGACCTGTTGACGCAGTCGGCAGAAGCTTCCCGCGAGCAGGCGCTGAATTTGCGCCAGCGTCTGACCGAGCTACATGAACAACTGGGTATTCGCTTCCCGGTATATGTGCTGGTCACTAAGGCCGACTTGTTAAAAGGTTTCCGTGCCTATTTTGCTGGTTTTGATAAAGCGCAACGCGACCAAATCTGGGGCTTCACTTTCCCTTGGGAGAAAGCAAAGCTGGCGGATTTTGATCTGCAAGGGAGTTTTATTCAGGAATTCGCCCTGCTGCAGCAGCGTCTTGATGCTGCATTGCCCGATACGCTGTTACGTGAAAGCGATGCACAGGCGCGTGCGGAATGTTTTCTGTTCCCGCAGGAGTTTGCCGCTCTGCGTCCATTGCTGTCTGATTATCTGAACGCTATTTTCGCCCGTTCCAATTTTGAGACCGAATTCTCGCCGCGCGGTATCTACTTTGCCAGCGGAACACAGGAAGGTCTGCCATTTGACCGGGTCATGGGTGAACTGAACCGCGCGCTGTCACTGCCGCAGGGTAAATCCGGCGATAACTGGGATTCAGTCAGCAAAGATGAGCCGGTGCCTGGCGGAAAAGGGCAGAGTTTCTTTATCAAGCACCTGCTGCAAAATGTGATTTTTCAGGAAGCGGGAATTGCCGGGCAAAATCGCTGGTGGGAGTTGCGCAGTCGTGCCGTCATCTGGTCCGGTTATGCAGCCTTGCTGGCGCTGCTGATTATTATCAGCGTGCTGTGGTTTACCAGTTACGGCAACAACCGGGATTATCTTGATGAAGTTCAGGCGAAAGTCCCGGCGCTGGATCAGCAAATCAAGGCGTTGCGTAATCGTCAGCAGGGCGATCTGTTTGCGTTGTTACCATTGCTCAATGGTCTGTCTGAACTACCGCAAAGTGAAGCCTTTGATATCAATAACCCACCCGTCACCCGCCGTATGGGGCTGTATCGCGGTAATGATGTCGCTGATGCCTCGCAAACGCTCTACCAGAAAGCCTTACAGCAGATGTTGCTGCCGGAAGTGGCGATGCGCATTACCACCTGGCTACGCAACGATAACGGTAGCGATGTGGAATACAGCTATGAAGCGTTGAAAGCGTACCAGATGCTGTATCAGCCGAAGCATTATGACGGCAAGTTCCTGCTCTCCTGGGTGATGCTTAATCTGCAGCGCAACTTGCCGCAAAACGTTACCAACGCACAGATTAATCAGCTTGAATGGCATCTGCGACAATTGCTGGAGCCGCAAATTCAATCGTCGCCTTATGCCAAAGATGACGCGCTGATCGCCCGTGAACAGGCGATGATTAACCAGCAGCCGTTGTCAACGCGCGTTTATGGCCGTCTGAAACGTCTGCTGGAGCGTGACGACAACCTTAAACCGGTATCGCTGGCAACGTTGGGTGGCCCGCAAAGTGAACTGGTTTTCTCACGTAAAAGCGGTAAACCAGTCGGTGAGGGGATGCCTGGTCTCTATACGCCGGATGGCTACTGGAATGTTTTTAATGCGCAGATCGTCCCGGTCACCACCGCATTACATGAGGACGATGCCTGGGTACTGGGTTCCACCACGCAGCCGGAAGATAAGCAGCAGACCGATAATGCCGTCCGACAGCTGTATGCCCGCGACTTCATCACATTGTGGGATGGCTTCTTAAGCGATATTCAGCTTAACAACAGCGCTGACCTGAACCAGCGAATTAATACTGCGCGCCTGCTCTCTGGTAATAACTCACCGCTGCGCCGTCTGGTGATGAACCTGAGCCAGATGCTCAAACTTACGCGTGAAGAATCTGACGACAGTAAGGACAAAGCACAAGAGAGTGGTAACCGCGGTACGCAGATGCTCGAAACTTTGTTCAGTAATCACGACGGTGCAACTGCGGTGACCAACGCTGCGGCAAGTCAAACGCCAGAACAGCGGGTGACGGAGCACTTCGCGCCGATCATCGAACTGGCGCAGCCGCTGGAAAAAGGCGGCAAAACCATTGTCTTTGATGATTTTCTGAAACAGGTGGATGAGTTGTATCGCTATCTTACTGCCGTCCAGGATGCCGCCAATAGCGGTATGCCACCGCCTGGCGGTGAAGCCATCAGCCGGTTACAAGCCAGCGCTGGACGTTTGCCGGGGGGACTGCAAACCATGTTCAGTAATATGGCGGTTGGTGCGAGCAGCGATACCCAACGTCGGGATCTGGAAAATGTGCGTAAGCGCATTAGCGTCGAAGTTGGCAGTTTCTGCCGTCAGGCGATTGCCGGGCGCTATCCGTTGGTACGTTCCGCCAGTACAGACGTCACGCCCGACGATTTGGCACGCATGTTTGCACCAGGTACCGGGCTCATGGATGTGTTCTTCCGCGACAACCTGACAAATAAAGTCGATACCACGCAGTCCAGTTGGCGCTTTATGCCGGGTATTGATGGCAAAACCCTGCCAGGTAGCGAAGGGGTGCTGGTGCCGTTCCAGCAGGCGCAATCTATCCGCGATGCTTTCTTTGCCAACGGTAGCGCGACTCCGTCATTCCGTACTACGGTACGAACAGTGCGAATGGATAACACTATCCTTACTATGACGCTGGATGTCGATGGTCAGATCTTGCGTTACAGCCACGGTCCGCAGGCAGTTCAGGTCGTGAGCTGGCCTGGTACTGGCGGAACCAATCAGGTGCGTATGCAATTAGGCCTGACCAACGGCACTACCGCGACGCTGGTCACGAATGGGGCCTGGGCATTGAATCGCTTCTTTGATAAAGCGCGCGTCAGCCCTGGCAGTAGCAGCCTTAGCCGCCAGGCAACATTTACGGTTGACGGGCATCAGGTCACGCTGGAGTTTGCGCCGAACAGTATCCGCAACCCGTTCCAGCTTCCTCGCTTCGCATGTCCTTGAACTGCAAAGGAACGCCAATGACTACGACTTCTGCAATTAGCTGGTATGGAAAACTGCCCAGTGCGGGCGATTTTTTACAGCGTCGTTTTCCGGACGCGCTGCAGCGTCAGTGGTCCCACTGGTTTCAGGTGGGGCTAATGACCTGGCAAAAAGAGGAACAACGCGCAAGCGACAGGCAGTTCGGTAATGCACCGATCTGGAATTTCGTTGTGCCGCCGATGCTGGGAGGCCAGCAGGTACAAATGGGCTGTTTATTACCAGGACGCGACAGCGTCGGGCGGCAGTATCCGGTTTGTGCGCTGATGGCGATTAACCCACTGGAGTGGTCGCCGCGTCATCTGGCGCAGGCGGGTGACTGGTATCAGCAACTTGGGCGGACCTTATTGCATGCCGTACGCAATGGTTACTCCCCGGAGCAGCTTGATCAGGCGTTGTTGTCGATCCCCCCAGTGCAGTTGGTGGAGCCGGAATCACGCTCGGAAATTCTGGACGTGATTGGTTACGAAGGCGATGGCGAAACGTCCATTGGTTGGCGACAAGCCGCTGAGTGTTTTGATCCGCTGCGCCAGATCAGTTTTTGGTGGACCAATCGCAGTGACGGTTACCCGCTTTACACCCATGTGCATAGCGGCAATTTTACCGGCCAGTTGTTTACGCTGTTGTTTGATCCGGCTGGGGGTGCAAGGCCTGGACGCCACGGTCTTTACCCCCCCATGTTTGAAGAATAAGCAGGTTGCGGATGACGATTGAATCTTTACTTACTCCGGTCAGTCCGGAGCAGCCTTGTGGTGAAAACCTGGAATACGACGCCGACTTTCTGGCAATGGAACAAGCCAGTCAGGGAAAGGCCGAGCAACAGTTTGGTAGCACAATCATTCCGGCTGAACCGGCAGACTGGAACCGCGTTGAGAAACTGGCCACCAGCCTGTTGGAGCGGACAAAAGATATCCGGGTGATGTTGGCGCTAACCCATGCATGGACCCGGCGTCGCGGTCTGGAGGGGTATGCCGACGGGCTGATGCTGCTGGGCCAGGCACTGGCGCTATACTGGGATCATTTGTGGCCCTCGCTGAATGATGGCGGCGAATTTGACCCGTTCTACCGAATTAACGCGCTGGCGGCGCTGAGTGACAAATCGGACCTTACCGCCACATTGCGACAGGCCACTTTGCTGCGCAGTAATGGTGATGAGCTGAACGTGCGTGATGCGCAGGCGTTGTTGGACGGAAGCAAAACCGAATGTGCGGGCTATCCGGGCGGCCGGGTGCGTCTGATTGATGAGCTAACGCGTGGCGGTCAACCGGGCATTGAAGCTATCGGGCAAATCGAAGGGCGTTTGCAAACGATCCGTTCATGGCTTCTGGAACAACTTGGCGAAAGCGGGGTGCCGGAAATGGAGCAATTACTGAAAACCGTCGGGATCATTGCTGGCGTTAGCCGTGCCCCCCATAGCGACGCATTACAAGAAACGCAGGAACAACCGGCGCAAACACAGAGTGAGCCGCGCCCTGTTGCCACTCCACTGCCCGCGATGGCGGACTGGCGTAGTGCGCAAGTGACTACGCGGGCGGATGCGCAACTGATGCTGGAAAAAGTGAAGCAGTATTTCACCCAGCATGAGCCGAGTCACCCCGCGCCGTTAATGATTGACCGCGTGCAGCGGTTAATCGAACTGGATTTTATGGAGATTATTCGCGATCTGGCGCCCGATGGCGTGAATCAATTGCAAAACATCTTTGGGCGTCAGGACTGACGCGTACCGCGTTATGACCGCAGGCGTGTCGCCTGCCGTCTAACCTTCACCGCGCATATTCGATGGAGAACATCATGGCAATAAGTAACAGTGGTCAGAAATTTATCGCACGTAACCGTGCGCCGCGCGTACAGATTGAGTACGACGTGGAAGTCTACGGCGCGGAGCGCAAAATCCAGCTTCCGTTTGTAATGGGCGTTATGGCGGACCTGGTCGGTAAGCCGGTGGAAAACTTACCCTCTATCGAGGATCGTAAATTCCTCGAAATCGACGTCGACAACTTCGATGAGCGTATGAAAGCGCTGAAACCGCGTGTGGCGTTTAATGTAGACAACACCCTGACCGGCGAAGGTCGCCTGAATGTGGATCTGACCTTCGACAGCATGGACGATTTCCTGCCGGACGCCGTCGCCCGCAAAGTCGAACCCCTGAACAAACTGCTGGAAGCCCGTACTCAACTTTCCAACCTGCTAACCTATATGGATGGTAAAAACGGTGCGGAAGAGTTGATCGCCAAAGTGTTGCAGGATCCAACACTGCTGAAATCTCTCAGCCAGTTACCCAATAGTGACGAAGCCGCGCAAGGTAAAGAGGAGTAAACCATGAGCAATCCTTCTCAACTGCAAGAACAACAGCAGGGCGCGCAGGCTTTTAGCCAGGATGAATTTAGCGCGTTGTTGAGTAAAGAGTTCCGTCCGAAAACGGACCAGGCGCGCTCCGCAGTCGAAAGCGCGGTGAAAACCCTGGCCCAGCAGGCACTGGAAAACACCGTTACGTTTTCCAACGACACCTACCGTACCATTCAGAATCTGATTGCCGGTATTGATGAAAAACTGTCGCAGCAGATTAACCAGATCATTCACCACGAAGAGTTCCAGAAACTGGAAAGCGCCTGGCGTGGGCTGAACCACCTGGTGAACAACACTGAAACCGATGAGATGCTGAAAATCCGCTTTATGAGCATCTCCAAGCAGGAACTGGGGCGCAACCTGAAGCGCTTTAAAGGTGTCGGCTGGGATCAGAGCCCGCTGTTCAAGAAAATCTATGAAGAAGAGTACGGCCAGTTCGGTGGTGAACCGTTTGGCTGCCTGGTAGGCGACTATTACTTTGACCACAGTCCGCAGGATGTGGAACTGCTTGGCGAAATGGCGCGCATCGGCGCGGCGGCACACTGTCCGTTTATTACCGGTACAGCGCCAAGCGTCATGCAAATGGAGTCCTGGCAAGAGCTGGCGAACCCGCGCGATCTGACCAAAATATTCCAGAACACCGAATACGCTGCCTGGCGTTCGTTGCGTGAATCAGAAGATGCGCGCTACCTCGGTCTGGTTATGCCGCGCTTCCTGTCGCGTCTGCCGTACGGTATTCGCACCAATCCGGTGGACAGCTTCGACTTTGAAGAAGAAACCGATGGTGCAAACCACAATAACTATTCATGGGCTAACGCCGCCTATGCGATGGCAACCAACATCAACCGCTCTTTCAAAGAGTACGGTTGGTGCACCTCGATCCGCGGTGTGGAATCAGGTGGTGCGGTGGAAAACCTGCCGTGTCATACCTTCCCGAGCGATGATGGTGGCGTGGACATGAAGTGTCCAACCGAGATTGCTATCAGCGACCGTCGCGAAGCAGAACTGGCGAAAAACGGCTTTATGCCGTTGATCCATCGCAAAAACTCCGACTTTGCTGCCTTTATCGGTGCACAGTCGTTGCAGAAACCGATGGAATATCATGATGCCGATGCGACGGCTAACGCGCGGTTGGCTTCGCGTTTGCCGTATCTGTTCGCTTGCTGCCGTTTTGCGCACTACCTGAAGTGCATCGTGCGCGACAAAATTGGTTCTTTCCGTGAGCGCGACGAAATGGAGCGCTGGCTGAACGACTGGGTGATGAACTACGTCGACGGTGATCCGGCGAACTCATCTCAGGAAACCAAAGCCCGCAAACCGCTGGCAGCAGCAGAAGTGCAGGTGCAGGAGATCGAAGATAACCCGGGCTACTATGCTGCTAAGTTCTTCCTGCGCCCGCATTATCAACTGGAAGGCCTGACAGTTTCTCTGCGTCTGGTATCTAAACTGCCGTCGCTGAAAACCAAGGAAGCGTAAGTAAAACAGGCCGTAAGCCATGATTGTTTACGGCCTAAAGGATTTTGTCAGGGATCGAGGACAGGGAATGAAAATTCATACAGTGATAGCAAGCAGTCTGCTGATTTTATCGGCGATGACCAGCGCGCAGACTCAATATTATGAATATCCCAGAAGCGAATCGTTGCCGGAAGATGATAGCTCGGTTTTCCCACGAGATCCTGCACTGCTTACCCATCAGGATCTTCATATGAGTGGAGAACGCTTTTTCACTGCGTGGACATCCAGAACCAACGAGCGTGAACGCATCAAAGCGGATCTCTATCTGTTAGGAGTACTGGATACCACGGAAGGAAAAGCCTGGTGCGGTTATAACCGACTAAAAGCGATTTCGATACACGAAGTGGTTTATTCGTATTTTACTGCGCAGCCGGCTGCGCGTTTACAGCATGAACGCGCCACCACGCTTATTCTTGAAGCAATGACTCAAAACGGTAAATGCAATAAAAGAAAATAATCGCGAAACAGATGATACGTCAGAATTATCTGATTTCAGAATTGCGCCATTTTCTTTAATAAAGTGCGGATACATTTAGCTACACACAGAATTGATGAATTATTCCTCTCATGTCGAGGGAATGAGTATTTCTGAATGGATATATCATCTATTCGGGAATAATAGAGGCAGAGGTAAAATATGGACGGTTTTATTCGGCCCCATGCTTACCCGTTTGCCATATAAGCGCTTTTTCGAAAGCAATATTTATCATTAACGAAGAGTAAATATTATGGCTATTGATATGTTTCTGAAGGTCGATGGAGTTACGGGTGAATCGAAAGACTCTAACCACACCGGCTGGACTGATATCACATCTTTTTCTTGGGGTGCATCACAACCTGGAAATATGAGCGTTGGCGGTGGCGGCGGTGCCGGTAAAGTCAATTTCAACGACCTGCATGTTAACGCACTCATTGATAAATCGACTACCGCTATCCTGAAACACTGCGCTAGCGGTAAACACCTGAGCAAAGTTGAACTGTCTGTTTGCAAAGCAGGCGGTCAACAGGTTGAATATGCACGCATTACTCTGGAAGATGTGCTGGTCACATCTGTTCAGTACACCGGCGCAGACAATGGCGACACCGTGGGTGTTACCTACGCATTCCAGGCTGCGAAAGTGAAACAGCAGTACTGGGAGCAGTCTTCTTCCGGCGGTAAAGGTGCAGAAACCACCGCAGGCTGGAACATCAAGGAAAACAAAGAGGCGTAAGCGCTCATGGCGATCCCGCAAGGGATCGCTACTCTTTTCGGGATTGGGTATGGCTAATTATCTTATTTCTGTAAAACGCCTCTGGGAGACCAACAATTCTACCATTTCGACATACGAAATATCCGGAAGCACAATCAAAGGTTATTTTCTTGAGCGCCCCGGCCCTGATACCACGGTTTCGGGTCAGCTAAAACGTATACCTGAAGGCTCTTATCGCCTCAAATGGCATAACTCGAATATCTCATCCGTACAGGCTCACAATCCTGTGCCACTTCTTTACAACGCCGATGTGCCGCAATCTCGTTACATCCTTATCCACAACGGTAACTATCCCTATAACACCGAGGGATGTTTGTTAATCGGCGGCTCGAAGGGTACAGATTTTGTTGGTGGCAGCGTGCCGAAACTGACTGAGTTAAAAACATTTCTCACGGAGCACGGGATTGAAAACTTTACGCTGATGATCACTTCCTGCTATGTCACCTGCAACAACCAGAACGGTTAGGGTTATGTTAAAACGAATCATTATGCTGATGTTGTGCGTGCTTTGCGGCCTGCCTGCCATAGCGTCTCAGACGCTGAAAAATGGCGTGTTGCAGGCGTATTGGTTGCCGGTGTGGAATAACGAGGGGACGAAGAGCACCGCCGAGTTAAAGTACCGTTACTTTGTACTCAATACTTCCGGCAAGATCGATAAAGTGATCAATGTGACCTTTGCTGATAACGACGCCATCATCAACCGTGCGTTTTCGCATTTACCTCCTTCATTTCTGAAATATTCGGAAGGGCACGCAGAGCAGGCGGGTCAGTTAATCATCGAAGGATTGAAGGTGCAACCGGAGTGCGATCGTTCTCTCTACAGCGCAAAAGGCGTGACGTTCACTCCGATTGCCGGGCAACTTTCCGTGGCGAAAAATCTTGAGTTATCGGCAGGGTGTGAAGCGTATCCGTGGGCTGTGACTTATACACTGAAAGCGGGCCTCGAGGGCCAACATTTCAAGCAGCAACCCGAGGCAACGGCAAAAGATTTACAGCCTGTTCCTCCGGAGCAACCGCTGATTAAAATTGAGACTATTGACAGTAATTGGATCCGCGCTGCTGTGGTCGACCAAAGTAAAAACGATCTTATCGGTGAACCACAGGGTTACCTGCGTTTAGACACGTTACAGCCGATCAATTAAGGTACTGCGTTACGCCTGAAGACAATTGACAGCCGAGGAAAAGTAATAAAAATGCCCGGATGCACAGACACACTTAGACAGCACTACACACAGCTTTTCACTGTAGCCGCGCTTTTCGCAGCGGCAAACGCCGTTGCAGCGACACCAGGAGAAGGGATTAGCGGACAATGGCGCATTATTAGTGTCAATACCGATCAGCGTGCCATGACCTATCCCGCTACCAAATATAACGACCCACGACTGGTGGGGCGAGTTCTCAACTTCGGCCAGGATGCCATTCGTGGTGATGTGGATGGCGGTATTGACTGCCAGCAACCGACCTACAACTCCCAGCCAGAGATGACGCTGAATGCCGTCATTCAACAAACGTCCGGGGAGCATAATGATGCACCGGTTACCCCAGTGGCGGAGGATTACGAGTTAAATATTCCCGGTGATCAAAAAATTACGCCGCAGCTGGTCAGCTGTAAGCAGGGCCATCTGGGGCCGGACGGCGTGGTGATGAAAAACTGGGTTGCGTTGATCGCCGCTGACAGGTTGATCACAAACTGGTCAGAAAATGGTTATTTAATGTTGCAACGGGTAAAACCCGGCGAAAAAACCGCGCCGAGTTTTTCATGTAACGCTAAGCTAAGCACCGTTGAAAAAACCATTTGTGACAGTGATGAACTCTCTGCCTGGGATCGCAGTGTTACTGATGCATACCAGACCTGGCAGTCGGAACAGGAAGAGATCCAGCCGGCAGATAAGGCGGTAATGGACAAAATGAAATCAGAGCAGCGGGCCTGGCTGGCAAAACGTAATCAGTGCCAGAGTGATGCGGTCTGCATCACGAAAGCCATGCGTGAGCGCGTCTCTGAGATCATGAGCAAGGTCTATTAGCAGCCCTATAAAACAAGGACAGGTTTTGACCTGGCGCATCCGTGCCAGGTTACACCGCCACCGTAAATACTTGTTGTTGTCAAACGCAGCCGCTTTGACAAAAAACGGCGCCGTTTGAGTGCACATAACTCCAGCAGGAATACGCGATGCGATTCACTATTATTACCAGTAAGCCCGGTCATCAGCCGCCGCAAAGCCGCTGTGACTTTTATCCTCCGGGCGGCACCATTGGCCGCGGCACTGATAACAACCTGGTGTTGCCGGACAATGACCGCTCAATCTCACGTCTGCAAGCGATCGTCCATATTGCCGGAAACGGCGAGTGCCGTATTACCAACCGTGGTAACGTAACCCGCGTAGTGCTGAATGATATTCCGTTGGAGCGCGGACGCCAGGTTGAGCTTCAGGATGGCGATATTCTTGGCATTGATGACTATCGTATTGAAGTCACCGATCTTATCCAGGATACGCAACCGGTGAGCCGTATGGCCGCCAGCATGCAAGCGGAAATGTTCCCGCCGCCGGTTCAGACAGCGAAGCCCGCACCAGCCCGTGCACCGACGGCTGCGCGTGGTACTTCGTCGGAAAATGCGCCAGCATCAGTACCGACAGAGATCTGGGACAGCCTGATGCAGGAGTTCTCCATCTCCGACAGCATCTCCAGCAGCCGTACCAAGCCGCAAGAGCCGCAGAATCTTAACCCGTTTGCGGCACCAAAAGAGCCGGAACGCAACCCGGAAGATCCGCTCTCATTACTGAATAACAACGAACCGCTGGTCACACCAAAATCGCTGGCTTCCGACCAGTTATTCAATGACGAGCCGTTGTTTAAAAATGACAGTATTTTCAATGACGCCACGCCGTCTGCGCTGGTCCCTCCGGTTGAACATACGTCAAAACCGCAAGCCGCCGATCAGGATGAACTGGATCCGTTGGCACTGTTCGGTGGGGGCAGCAGCAGTGCCCCGCAAGCACGTAGTGACGATCCGTTGGGCTTACTGAGTGGCGCGGCACCGTTAGCCAGCGTGGACGATATTGCGCCGATAAAACCGACACCCTCAGAGCCGCCCGCACCGCGCGCGATCATTACTGAGCCGGCTATCAGTGAGACCCCGGCAAACCCGCAACCGATCATTACCGATCTGAGCGCTGGCGATCTCACCGGCACGCCACTCTTCGCTGACGATGAGCCCGTTGTTGCAACGGAAGAGAACACCGAACCGCAGGACTATGCGGGGATCACGTTGCCGACGCCGCAGGCAGTGCAGCGTAGTGCTGCACAAACGCCAAGAGGACGCTTGCGTATTGATCCGGTTCAAAGCTATGCCGCGCAAAGTACGCCGTCGACCAGCAGCAGCGGTGATAGTGGCGATGTACTGAAAGGCGAATTGCTGGATGCCTTGCTCGAAGGGATGGGGCTCAGTGATATGCAACCGATCCCGCAGTTCGATAAAGAAAATATGCGCCAGTTTGGTCAGATGCTGAGTATGTTTTCACAGGGCACCGTTGCGCTGTTATCTTCACGCTCCATCCTGAAACGCGGCGTGAAAGCGGACATGACGATGGTGCTGGATGATGCCAACAACCCGTTCAAACTGCTGCCATCCGGGAAAACGGTACTGATGCAGATGTTTGGTACGCGCATGCCGGGTTTTATGCCACCGAAAAAATCCGTTCGCGATGCGCTGATTGACCTGCAGGCGCACCAGCTAGGGATGATCTCCGGTATCCGCGCCATTATCGCGGCGATGCTGCAGTCGTTTAACCCGGAGCAACTCGAAGAAGATGCCAAACGTGACGGCGCGACAGCGCGGCTCGGTGTGTTATCGAACCGGAAAGCTGCGCTGTGGGACTACTTTGTGCGGACATACGCGCAAACCGCCGGTGAGATTGACGATGACTTCCACACGCTGTTTGGTGAAGCGTTCCTGCACGCTTACGACATGGAGGTCAACCAATACAAAGACTCACAAAGCGGATCGGAAGAATGAATATCAGCACCGCCTCAATATCCCGACAAGGCGAACGTGCCAGTAATCAGGATCAGACCGGCGAAACCATCGGTGAGCGCGCCGCGTGCTTTGTGGTCTGTGACGGTATCGCCGGCTTGCCCGGCGGTGACGTGGCGGCAGCGCTGGCGCGTAACGCAATCATCGCGCAGTTTGACGGTGATGCACACCTGAATGCTCAGTACATTCGTCGGTATGTGAACGACGCTAACCGCGCTATCCGCGAAGAGCAGAAAGCGGTGCAGGATTATCATCGAATGGGGACGACCCTGGTCAGTTTGTTTATCGACAGGGATTACAAGCTGGCCTACTGGGCGCACGCAGGCGACAGCCGTTTGTACCTGTTTCGCCGCGGCTGGTTGTACCATGTCACCACGGACCACAGTCTGGTGCAGCAAATGAAAGATGCGGGTCATCAGGTTGAAGGGATTAACGGTAACTTGCTTTACTTCGCGCTGGGTCTTGGCGAAGACGAGCGGGAACCCAGCTATAGCGATGTGGTGCCGATTGAAGATGGCGACGCCTTTCTACTGTGCACCGATGGCTTTTGGCACGGCGTGACGGAAGAACAGATGCAGCAATCCCTGCACATGGTTAATACGCCGGACGAATGGCTGACGTTAATGAATCAAATCCTGCTGAAAAACAGTGTCGGGGCGCAAACCCAGCAGGACAACTATAGCGCCGTAGCGGTGTGGATGGGCACGCCTCAAGAGACAACGTTGCTGCATTCGCTCTCTGAAGCCGCCCAGTTTTTCCCTCTTCGTGATTGATACAGCTTACAAGGACTTTTATGAAACTTTGGCTACCGGGTTTGGCGCTGCTCACTGTGTGTGCCAGCGTCCATGCAGAAAACTACCGCATCGTGCAATCGCCTTCGCAAAAACTGGATGTCTGGATCGACAACATCGCGGATAACACGCCCAAAAGCTGGTGCGCCCGTGAGCTGCCTCTGCGTATTGTCGCCAACGGTGATAAAAAAACCTCGGTGTTGAATAGCTTTTTACCGCGCGTGGGTTCGTTGCTGGAAAACCAGTGCGGCACCCTGACTCAGGTTCGCTGGAAACTGACCGATCCGCAGGGCGCGACACTCGCAGAAGGAACCGCAGATAAAGCGAAAGAGTGGGCTCCTGTTGTTACCTCTACCGGCTCGTCCACTTCTGCGGCTACCTCGACGGTGCTGACACCGCCGACCGGGCGTGCGGAAGATCTTTCTCCGCAGGCGAACCGTGCACCATGGCAGGAGTTCACCTTGCAGGATGGTTGCCATCTGCGTACCTTCTGGCAGGGAGACGCCAGCGCACCGGCGCTATTTATTCCGGCAAAAGAAGATGGCAAATGCGAGAAAGGCGGCTGGCTGAATGGCCGCAGTGAAGTCACGTCGCTTAGTGACGGTGTGGAAAAGAAAACCACCATGACCTTTGTGCATGGCTTCCCGGTGAGCGGGTTGAGTGAGAACGTCGACGCCGATCGCCTGCTGATCACCACCGTTAATAACGAGCGGATGGTCGTCAGTGAAGGTACGCTGGCACAGAGCTGGATGATTCTGCCCTATGTTCACGGTCTGAATGGCTGGAAGGCCAATGGCACCGTTGCAGTCGAAATCTCCCGCGATGTCGCCAGCGATGAAACCCGTCTGCGCGCGCGTCTTGAGGAAGTGCGTAAAGTCTGGACCCCGTGGTTTGAACCAGGCACTCGCCTGAATATCCTGCTGATTGATTCGTTGCACCCACAGTTACGCGACCCTGCGGTCGGGACCTACAAAACCCTGAACTAAAGGAGCGGTCATGAACACTCTGTTACACCAACTTGCGGGTGAATCACTGCACGAGAGTCTGGCTAAACTGGAAAGTCGCATCCGCACACAACCGGGCGATGCGGACTTACGCGCCGCGTTTGCGCAGTTGCTGTGTCTTGATGGCAACTGGCCTCGCGCACTGGCACAGTTAAAAAGTTGGGCGGCGCTGAAGCCGCAGGCTCAACCCACCGTTACCCTGCTGGAGCAGGCGATCAGCGGTGAACAACAGCGTACAGAGGTGATGGCGGGGCGTGTTCGTCCGGTGACGCCTGACCGTCAGTGGCCGTGGCTGGCATCGATGATATCGGCGCTGGAGGCGGAACCCGCTGAGGCTGGCACACTACGTGAAGCCGCACTGGAGGTAGCCGAAGCGAATCCTGGTCAACTGACCACTCAGGATGGGCAGACAATCGCCTTTGACTGGTTGATGGATGGCGATTGCCGTTTTGGCCCGGTATGTGAAGCTATCGTCAATGGGCGTTATTTCTGGTTACCGTTCAGCGCCATTTCTGCCATGCAGTTCCAGCCGCCCGCAAGCGTAACCGATCTGGTATGGCGGCATACACTGGTGCGTTTGCAGGACGGTAGCGAGCAGGTGTGCCAGATTCCCGTGCGCTATCCGCTGAGTCATGATGCCGAGGATCGCTTCAAACTCTCCCGCGTCACAGAGTGGCAGACTTTGCCAGGCGACCTGTCGCAGTATGTCGGATTCGGTCAGAAGGTATGGCTGAACGACAGCGCGGAGTTCTCTTTACTGGACCTCGCGACAATCAGTTTCAATGCGGAACCGATGCATGAGTAATTCTGCGCAAGATCATGACAGCGATCTGCTGCGCAGCGGTTGGCGCTCCCGTCGTGGCAAAGAGACGGTCGGCGCACGCGATAAGATGCAGCCCTCGTTGCTTGATCGCCTGACCGACGATGCGCCGGACAAAGTGCAGGAGCCGGTTAACAGCAATCTGGTTTCCCATGCTGCACTGCGCCGTCATGTGCTGCGCGATCTGCAATGGTTATTTAATACCATCAATAATGAAGCCCAGCAGGATCTCTCCGGTTTTGATGAAGTGCGCCGCTCGGTGGTGAATTTCGGTGTTTCGCCGTTGGCGGGCAAGCGTATGTCTGATATCGAATGGCAGGATATCCAGCGTAAGCTCACTGACGCGATTTTGCATTTTGAACCGCGTATTTTACCGCAGGGATTACAGGTGCGCTGTGTTTCTGATACCCAGTCACTGGATCTGCACAACGTCCTGACAATTGAAATCAAGGGCCGCCTGTGGTGCGTGCCTTATCCGCTGGAGTTTCTGTTCCGCACCGATGTGGACCTGGAAAACGGGCATTTCGAGTTGAAAGACGCGGGGTAACGATGGAAAGCAAATTACTCGAATACTACAACCGCGAGCTGGCCTGGCTGCGTGAGATGGGGCAAGAGTTTGCCGGGCGCTACCCGAAAGTGGCGGGGCGCCTTGGCATGCACGGCATGGATGTGGCCGATCCTTACGTCGAGCGTCTGATGGAAGGTTTTGCGTTCCTCACTTCGCGCGTGCAGCTTAAGATGGACGCGGAGTTTCCTCGCTTTTCTCAGCGTCTGTTGGAGATGATCGCACCCAATTATCTTGCGCCAACGCCCTCTATGGCGATTGCCGAGCTGCAACCGGACAGCGCAAAAGGGGATTTAAGCCACGGATTTGTGGTACCACGCGGCACCATGATGGACAGCCAGGTGATGAAAAAAAATGGCGTCACCTGTAGCTACACCACCGCGCATGATGTGACGCTACTGCCCCTGACCATCACTCAGGTTGAGCTGGGGGGCGTTCCCGCCGATCTGCCGCTGGCGCAGGTGGGATTGAGCCAGCGCGGCGCACAGAGCGCATTGCGCATTCGTCTGAGCTGTGATGGCCCGGTTAATCTTAGTCATCTGGATTTTGATCACCTTGAACTGTTCCTCAGCGGTCCGGATATGCAGGCGCTAAAACTGCTGGAACTGCTGATGGGCCATCAGGTTGGCATGCTATGTCAGGCGAATGGGCAAAAAACGCCGCCGCTCGTTCTGGCCGACGACGCCCTGCGTCAGGAGGGATTTAGTGCAAATCAGGCCCTGTTGCCGGACGATTTGCGTAATTTTGATGGCTATCGCTTGTTGCAGGAATATTTTGCCTTCCCGGCACGTTTTCTGTTTATCAGCCTGCACGGTTTGCGCCCGATGCTGGCGCAAAGTGGCGAAGCGAAATCCTTCGATATCATTATTCTGCTGGATAAAGCCGACGGGCAACTGGAGCGCGTGGTCGATAAAAACCATCTCGCGCTGCACTGTACGCCAGTGGTGAATCTGTTTCCGAAAATTGCTGAACGGCAGAAACTGAGCGACAACCTGCACGAATACCATCTGGTGGTGGATAACATTCGCCCACTGGATTATGAGATTTACGCGGTCACCAAAATTCATGCCAGCGTGGATGGGCAACGCGACGAGCAAACTTTTCGTCCGTTCTGGAGTAGCTGGAGTCAGGATAATGGCAATTATGGCGCTTATTTCTCGTTGCGCCGGGAACAACGCGCGCTTTCTGAGCATGCTCAGCGCTACGGTACGCGCACTGGTTATATCGGTTCCGAGGTATTTGCTTCTCTCGTCGATGAGCAACATGCGCCATGGCGTGAGGATTTACGCTATATCACCGCCGAAGTGCTCTGTACCAGCCGTGATCTGCCGCTGATGCTGCAACAGGAAATCGGCAATTTTGTCATGCCAGATTCCCTGCCAGTGAAATCCTTACAGTTACGCAAAGGTCCGACACCACCGCGTCCGGCACTGGCGGAAGGGTTGAGTACCTGGCGGTTGATCAGCCAGTTACAGATGAATTATCTCAGCCTGATGGATGGTGATGAGGGTGAAGGGGCGGCCGCGCTGCGCCAGCTCTTAGGGCTGTATACCCGGTTGGCGGAAGCGCCCGTCGCGCGCCAGATTGAAGGTGTACGCCACTGCGTGCTGGAACCGGTGCATCGCCGGGTCCCTGAGCCGGGGCCGATTGTTTTTGCCCGCGGTACTGGTATCACGCTGACTGTTGATGAGCAGGCATTTTCCGGTTTCAGCCCTTATCTGTTTGGTAGCGTGCTGGAGCGCGTATTCGCCAGACTGGTGGGAATGAACAGCTTCACCGAGTTTACGCTGAAAACTCAGCAGCGCGGTGAAATTGGCTACTGGCCGCCGCGGATGGGCAAGAGGGCGCTGATATGAGCGATACGCTTGCTGGTCCACCGGTCATCACCCGCGCAAATGCGCTGCCGGAGACCTTCTGGCAAAACGTGATGGCAACCCCGTGGCGTTACGATCTCTTTACCTTGTTGCGCCGTGTGGATGCACGGGGAGGGGAGCGCTATCCGTTGGGGCGTGCGCCGCTACCGCGATTTGAATCGCTGCGCATTGGACAGAAGCCGTCGCTGGGCTTTGCGCCATCTACGCTGGCGGGCGTCAGCAAACGCAAAGACTCGCCGCTGTACGACATCTCGATCTTAAGCTTTGGGTTGTTCGGCCCCAATGGGCCGTTGCCAGTACATCTGACAGAATATGCCAGCGAGCGTATTGATCATCACCAGGATGCCAGCCTGAGCGCCTTTGCCGATGTGTTTCATCACCGCCTGGCGCTGCTGTTTTACCGCGCCTGGGCTGATGCGCAGCCCACGGTGTCGCTCGACAGGCAAGACAATAAACGGTTTGAGCAGTATATCGCTTCGCTGGTGGGGATGGGGCAACCAGGACAACTGGAAAAAGGCAGCCTCAGTTCTCATGCCCGTTTTGCGCTGGCCGGGCATTTGACCCGTAATGGACGCGATCCGGAAGGGCTGGAGAAGATCCTGCGCAGCTATTTTAATGTGCCGGTGAGGATTGTTGAAAACGTCCCTCAGTGGATGCCGCTCAGCGAACGCGAGCGCGCGCGTTTACAGGGGGGGCGACATGCGCCACGTCTGGGACAGTCGGCATTTCTTGGGGAAGCCGTACGCGATGTGTGCCATAAATTTCGCATCGAAATTGGTCCTTTACCTGTCGATACCTATCGTCGGTTTTTGCCGGGTGAACAGTATGTCACCGCGTTACGTGACTGGGTGCGCCAGTATCTGGGCATTGAGTATCAGTGGGCGGTGAAAGTGATTTTGCGCAGCGAAGATGTTGCTGGCGCAGCGCTGGGCGGCTCAGGCCGCCTGGGGTACAGCGCCTGGCTGGGAGCACAACCGCAGCCAGAAGCGCGTGGAGATTTGGTTTTCAGCCCGGAGGGGTAACCCTTCCTGTTTTTAATCTGACGTACAACTAACGGATGAACTCATGTCAGAAATCAGCCGCGCCGTTTTGTTCGGCAAACTCGATACGCTGTTATTTACCTCGCTGGAAAGCGCCACCGCGTTTTGCAAACTGCGTGGCAACCCTTATGTAGAGCTGGTTCACTGGTTGCATCAATTGATGCAGCAATCCGGCGGCGATCTGCAACAGGCTATCCGCCACTTCTCGCTGGATGAGCAAGCATTAACCCGTGATATCGTCGCGGCGCTGGACAAATTGCCACGCGGCGCCAGTTCAGTCTCTGATTTGTCTGAACATATTGATACCGCTGTGGAGCGCGCATGGGTTTACGGTTCTCTGAAGTTCGGTGTTAACCGCATTCGCGGCGGGCATCTGCTGGCAGGTATCCTGAAAACCTGGAGCCTGGCGACGGTATTGAAAGGCATCTCCCCGCAGTTTGAACGCATCAGCGCCGACGCTTTACTGGATAATTTCGACAGCATCTTTGCCGACAGCAAAGAGACGCAGCAGTCGGTTGCGGCGCTGGATGACAGCAGCGCGGCGGTACCGCAGCAGCAGGGTACGCTGGCACAGTATGGTCAGGATCTGACCGCGCGGGCGCGTGACGGAAAAATTGACCCGGTGGTCGGGCGTGACGAAGAGATCCGCCAGATGGTGGATATTCTGATGCGTCGCCGCCAGAATAACCCGCTGCTGACCGGTGAAGCCGGGGTGGGTAAAACTGCCGTGGTGGAAGGCCTTGCGTTGCGGATTGCCGCAGGGGATGTGCCGGAACCACTGACCAATGTGCAGCTCTGGTTGCTGGATATCGGCATGTTACAGGCCGGTGCTGGCATGAAAGGTGAATTTGAAGCCCGCCTGCAATCGCTGATCAACGAAGTTCAGTCCAGCCCGACGCCAATTATTCTGTTTATCGATGAGATCCATACACTGATTGGTGCAGGTGGCCAACAAGGGACGGGCGATGCCGCAAACCTGCTGAAACCGGCGCTGGCGCGTGGTCAGTTGCGTACCATCGGTGCAACCACCTGGGCGGAATACAAAAAATACATTGAGAAAGATCCGGCGCTGACTCGCCGTTTCCAAACTGTACAGGTCGCCGAGCCTGATGAAGAGAAAGCCGTGCTGATGTTGCGCAGCACCGTGTCGGCGCTGGAGAAACACCATCGCGTATTGCTGCTGGATGAGGCCGTCGTCGCCGCGGTGAAATTGTCGCACCGTTATATTCCGGCACGTCAGTTACCGGACAAAGCCGTGGCGCTGCTGGATACGGCCTGTGCGCGTGTCGCGGTGAGCCAAAGTTCACCGCCGCCGCAACTGGAAGATTGCCTGCACCGTATGGCTGCGCTGGAGGTGGAAATTGACATCGCCACCCGTGAAGCCAAAATGGCGGCGGGTGACAGTGGTCGCGTAGTGGGTCTGCAATCCGATCTCGACAAACTTAGCGAACAGCGTGATGAATTGACCCGGCGCTGGGAACAGGAACAGGCGCTGGTGGATGCGATCATCGACCTGCGTGCGCAACTACATACTGCGCAGGAAGAGGAACTGGCCGGGTTGCGTGAAACGTTGGCGCAACAGCAGAGTACATTACGAGCCTTGCAGGGCGATGCGCCGTTGCTGTTTACGTCGGTGGATGCCAACGTGGTGGCGGCTGTCGTCTCCGACTGGACCGGTATTCCTCTGGGCCGAATGGTGAAAAACGAAATTGACGCGGTGCTGAAACTGGCGGACACCCTGAACGAACGCGTGATAGGTCAGCGTCATGGTCTGGAACTGATTGCCAAACGGGTGCGTACCTCGCGCGCACGTCTTGACGATCCGAACAAGCCGGTCGGTGTGTTTATGCTGTGCGGCCCGTCTGGTGTGGGTAAAACCGAAACCGCGCTGGCGCTGGCGGAATCGCTCTACGGTGGTGAGCAAAACGTTATCACCATCAATATGAGTGAGTTCCAGGAAGCGCACACGGTGTCGACACTGAAAGGTGCACCTCCGGGATATGTGGGCTATGGTGAGGGCGGCGTTTTAACGGAAGCCGTGCGTCGTCGCCCCTACAGCGTGGTATTGCTGGATGAAATCGAAAAAGCGCATCCTGACGTACATGAAATTTTCTTCCAGGTCTTCGATAAAGGCTGGATGGAAGACGGTGAAGGGCGTCATATCGACTTCCGCAATACCATTATTATTCTGACTTCCAACGTGGGGACGGAACTGATTACTGCGATGTGCGCCGATCCGGATTTGATGCCGGAACCGGATGCGTTGCGCGATGCGTTGCGCCCGCCGTTGCTGCAGGTGTTCCCGCCTGCACTGCTTGGTCGTTTACTGGTGGTGCCGTACTTCCCGCTCAGCGATGAGATGCTGGCGATGATTGTCCGGCTGCAACTGAAGCGTATTCAACGGCGCCTGCAAGAGAACCACGGCATTGTGTCGGAAGTTGACGACAGCGTGGTGGAACAGATTGTTCAGCGCTGTACCGAAGTTGAATCCGGCGGCCGAATGGTGGACGCCATCCTTACCAATACACTGCTGCCGTTAATGAGCCAGCTATTACTCGACGCCAGCGCCCGCGACGAGCAATATAAGCGCTTACGTGTAACGTTCGAGCAGGGTGAGTTTCACTGTCAGTTTGCGGCGTAAAGCCATTATCAAGAGAGTTTTCCAATATGACGGATCACGATAACAACCGGAGTGTACCGAATGCGCTGCCGCCGGGATATCGCTTCAATGAGTTCGAAATTAAAGAAGTGATCGGCGGCGGTGGTTTTGGCATCGTCTATCGCGCCTGGGATCACCAGCTTGAGCGAACCATCGCGATTAAAGAATTTATGCCTTCTTCGCTGGCCGTACGTAACGATGACATGACGCTGGTGTTACGCAGTGAACGCTTCAGCAAAGCGTTTACCGCCGGGTTAAACAGCTTTATTCAGGAAGCGCGTTTGCTGGCGCGTTTTAATCACCCGAATCTTCTGCATGTACTGCGTTTTTGGGTGCAAAACGATACCGCCTACATGGGGACGGTGTTTTACAGTGGCACCACCCTCTCACGTCTGCGTGAGAAAAATCCCGCTCTGCTGAACGAAGCCTGGATCCGCCGCATGCTGCCGATGCTGCTGGGGGCGATCAAAACGATTCATGACGAAGGCTACCTGCACCGTGATATCTCGCTGGACAATATCCAGATTCAGGAGAATGGCTTACCGGTGCTGCTGGACTTTGGCTCTGCACGCCGCAGCATTGGCTCCATCTCTGATGAAACCGAAACTATGCTGCGTCCGGGTTATGCGCCCATCGAACAGTACACCGATGATAATGAAAGTGAGCAGGGGCCGTGGACCGATATTTATGCGTTAGGCGCGGTACTGCACACGCTGATTATTGGTTCACCGCCGCCGGTTAGTGTGGTGCGCAGTATTCAGGACACCTATATGCCGCTGACCCAGCGCAATCTGCCGGGGTATTCACCCTCATTATTGCAGGCAGTTGATCGCGCGCTGGCGTTGAAAATGGAAGACCGTCCGCAAACGGTGGATGAGTTTGCCGCGCTGATTGAGATGCCGGTTGCCGGTCTTGATGATGTGCTGAGCGTGAAACAACCGGGCACCATGCTGGTACCGGTTGAAGAGACGGAAGAGAAACCGGCGGTTCTCGACTGGCGACGTTATAAAGTGCCTGGCCTGGTTGCTGCTGGTGTTGTGGTGGGGCTGGTGGCGGGCGGCATGCTGTTTAGCGGTGGATCGTCCAATGACAGTGCCGCAGTGCAAACAGCCAGCACGCAGAACGACGCTTCCGTGACACAACCTGCGCACCAGACGGCACCGGAAAACAGTGCCAGTTCACAGACTTCAGCGACGCCTGCACAATCTCAGCCCTCCACGCAGAGCGCTACGCCTGTGGCGACCCAAGGTGCGGTGGCGCAAATCTTTGTGCGCATGAACGAAGGCGAAAAACTGACACTCAACGGCGAATCTCAGTCCGTAACGCCTGCAACCAATGGCTTTGCCTCGCTGAAACTGCAACCAGGTCATTACGAACTGGTATTGCAGGGCAACGGTCAAACCCGTAGCCAGTCCTTCAATATTGCCAAAGCCGGCACCTGGTTGATTAATCCGCAACCGAAATAGTCATTGCCTGTCGGGCACTATCCTGCCCGGTCATGCATGGGGGAGAATACTCGCCCCCATGCCTCTCATTTGTCCATTGCGCCATAATGCAATGACTGCTTATTTCAAAAAAAAACGATTGCATAGCCCGAAATATTAAAAGACAGAACTATGAATTTATTAACACACAGCGGTAATGGTGGCAGTGAATTTACGTTTGTCGTGTCTCGCGCCAGTGCACAAGCCGATGATAAAGTTCACACGATCGCCGCCCGAAAAACACGTGAGCTGGAAATGACCTTAACCGACTTTCACCTTGAGTCGTCACAAATGTTGGAAGTGGATGGTTATCCGGCTGTCGAGCTTTACTACCAGTTCAAAAATGACAACCATGTTATATATCAACGTCAGACGTTAATTCTGCTGGAGGATCCCTCTGTGGGCAAAAAAATGGTGAGCTATGTGGGCACCTGTCCGGGGGAGTTCAGTGAATATCACCAGAAACAGTATCAGGAAATTATTCAAAGCATCAAATTTCACCGGGCGAAATAAAGTGAGTTACGGGTGACTTAATATATTGATGCTGAACCAGGCGAAATGGAATAAATACTATGCAGAACAGAATAACCGTAAAATTGCCGGTAGACGGCTTACTATTCTGGAAACTGACCGGTCGCGAGGCGCTGTCGGAATCGTTCGCGCTGTCGCTGACGGTGTTAGGCACCGATGCACGCGTTGATCGCAGCAAATTACTTGGTCAGTCCGTCACGGTGGCAATCCCGACGCAGAGCAGCAATGGCACACGTTATATCAACGGTAAAATCACACGAGTTGCGGTCAGCGCCGTTGAACTTTCAGGCACCCGTTATGCGGTGTATCAACTTACGGTAGAACCGGATTTGTGGCCGATGAAGCGCGACCGCAACCTGCGTATCTTCCAGGGGCAGACTGTACCGCAGATTGTGAAAACGCTGCTGGGTGAATATCAGGTGAACCTGGAAGACAAGCTGACGGGCAGTTACCGTGTGTGGGATTACTGTGTCCAGTATCAGGAATCAAGTCTTGATTTTATTAGCCGTCTGATGGAACTGGAGGGGATTACGTACCACTTCCGTCACGAAGAAGATCGTCATGTGTTGGTACTCACGGATGCGGCAACGGAACTCAAACCGTTTAGCGGTTATGAAACCATTCCGTACCATCAGACGCCATCGGGTGGCAGCACCAGTGAGGAGGGGATCAGTCAGTGGGCGCTCGAAGATAGCGTAACGCCGGGGATCTATAGCCTTGATGACTACGATTTCCGCAAGCCCAATGCATGGTTATTCCAGGCACGGCAGAACCCTGCTTCACCACAGCCGGGCAGCATCGATGTGTACGACTGGCCGGGGCGCTTTGTCGAACACGGCCACGGCGAGTATTACGCGCGCATTCGTCAGGAGCGCTGGCAGGTGGAACACCAGCAGATTCAGGGAACAGCGACCGCCATTGGCGTGGCGCCGGGTAGCACTTTTGCGCTGTATAACGCGCCGTTCTTCAGCGACAACGGCGAGTACCTGACTACCGAAGCAAATTACTTCTTTGAGGAAAACCGCTACGCCAGCGGCAGTGACAGCGAAACGGAGCACCGTATCGATTTTACAGTGATACCTGCTTCGGTGGTGTACCGTCCCGCGGTCGTTACACCCTGGCCGAAAACTTACGGCCCGCAAACGGCGAAGGTGGTGGGGCCGGAAGGAGAGAGCATCTGGACCGATCGCTATGGCCGCATCAAGGTGAAATTCCATTGGGACAGGATGGCGAAAGGTGACGATACCAGTTCCTGCTGGGTACGCGTTTCGAGCGCCTGGGCAGGACAGGGATTTGGCGGGGTGCAGATCCCGCGTGTTGGCGATGAAGTGGTCATCGATTTTATCAACGGCGATCCGGATCGTCCGATGGTAACCGGACGTGTGTATAACGAAGCCAGCATGCCGCCGTGGTCACTACCGGATGATGCCACACGTATGGGGTTTATGACCCGCAGCAAGGATGGCAGCAAAGACAACGCTAGCTATTTATTCTTTGAAGACAGATTGGGTAATGAAGCCGTTGAATTGCATTCCGAGAAAGATATGAAAGTCTCGGTTGAGAATGACAAAACGGTCAACGTGGATGGAAACCGCACTACGACAATTCTGAAAGAACAAAGAGATGATGTCACTGGGGACGGTACGTTCTATTATCGAGCCAAACGCACCACAACGGTCGATCAGGCGGAAACCACTATTTTTAACAATAGCCAGACTGAAACCATTAAGAATGGACGAACACTGAATATTACCAGCGGTGGGGATGCTGTCAGCGTTAAAGGTGGTCGTGTCACCGATATTGAAGGGACGGAATTGCACCATGTGACTGAGCTGCTGACAGAAAAATATGACAGTGGTCAGATGACGACGATCGCATCCGGTGGACGAGTAGACACAATTAATGGTGGTGTCACTATTGATGTAAACAGTGGCGACTGGACGCAAAACGTTAATGCAGGTGAAATTACAATAAAATCACCGAAGAAGATTAAACTTATCAGTGCAGAAGCAATAACGCTTGAAGCACCCGCTGCGAAGTTTGAACCGAAATTTCATAGTTTCTCTGCGACTGCATTTAATGAAAGCGCTACGGGTGTGAGCTCCTCATTCACAGGGTTATCGTTATCATTTGCTACAACATCTGTATCATTCAACCCGGCGTCGTTCAATATTACGGGTATCAAAATGAGTAATAACCCTATTACGATTCTTTACGATAATGGGTTTAAAGCGAGGGTCGCCGGTGTTAAATGGGATAATACTAAAATGACCATCCAGGCTGCTATTGCATTTATGTTTATATGAAAAGGTTAAGAATGAACATATCGTATTTTACGACTTACCCCCTGATTTTTATTTCATCGATTGCGTTGATTTTCTTTATCTATGCGATCATTAAAGCCAGCACAGGAGGCGTTAAGATTGACCCGGAAGATGCAATTGATACGCAAGGTGAAATTGTTAGCATAAGAAGTACCAGTGGAGAAAATTCCGCCTTTATAAATGTTGTTATCCAGGTGAGATTTACGACGCGTGATAATAGAGTAATAACCACGGAAGGTACATCCGTTATCGATGTAGTTAAAATACCGGAATACCAGAAAGGTACTATGGTGCCATTGGTTTATTCTAAATTAGATCCCAAAAAAATTAAATTTAAAATAAAATCGCCTTTAGAACGACGATAGTGATTAATACGAGAAGACTGTAAGCTAATGACGGAAGTTGCAATCTGTTATTAAGTATGAAATATAAAAAGTGTTCCGGATTGTAATGCTCAATGTTGCTATCGCACATGCACTGATGATTTTTGATAGCGCAGGTGTAAAAGTTTTTCAGGTGTACAGGACACTCTTCTGAATACTTTATGTTTCGCGACAAGAAAAGGGTTGTTGTTGGCATAAAACCAATGTGACCAGTCCACAGTGGCCAGGTGATATTCAGGATTCAAGGATTGAATCCTGGCAACAATCCAATGCCAGATATAATAATTCTTTTTTAAGTTGTGTTTAATCTGTATTCTATCGCTTGTATATCAGTAGATGTTTGCTGGCATGATTATAATTATAAATAGCCTGTGTATTTGATCAGAAGGCTATCCGCATCAGTTTTAGCGTTTAACGTATTCGCTCTGTCTCCTGCTTCGAATAAGTAAATCCTATGAAAATACTCGCCATTTCAATGATGCTGTTAGGTTTTTTCTTTTTATTTTCTTTTTCATGACCAGTGTTAGAGGTATTAAGGATAAGGGAGAGACTTTCACCTTGCTCAAAAATTGGGCGGCTATATCACACCCACAAAAAAAGGTGAGATGGCAATCGGTACGTTGATTAGCTGGAAGCAAACATCAACGATGAATGATGTTGATTACTATTTTATTTTTACGTTTGAAGCAGAGATTGAAGGTAAGAAGAAAGCGTATAACGCTGCTGCGGTTGTTAAAGTTGCTGACATCAGTAAACTCAAAAAAAGCCTGCCAGTGACGTTTAAATACACCGGTAACCCACCGGACAAGTTAGCGGTGATCGATGTCGTTTATGATCCGCAATAGAATGTAAAAAGAAAATATGTCATAAGAACAAATATATGATTACTACTCCATTGGAGGATGACATCATAAAGGGGATTCATCGTGGCAATGGGTGAAAGTATTGGGGCCATCATTAGCATTGCCGTTCCTTGTACGCTGATCTACTGGGTTTACCACACGGGCAAAGTGTATGACGACTTTAAAGCTAACGGGATTGAAACCGTTGCGGCAATTACCCACATTAAGCAGCTCTCCAGTTCCTGCAGCGGATCGCCAAAATGCGTTTTTACACTGGCCTTCACCACACGGGATGGGGTTGAAATCACGACAACGCTTACCCAGGTGGTGGCAGTGGTGGCGTTAATGCGACTGGAGCGGGAACGGAAAGTCGCCATCTATTATAAAAAAGCGACTCCGCAAAGAGTCTGGCTGATTATTGATGAAGATGCGCCGCAAGATTAACACCTGTGAGGATAGGTAATGGCTCTTGAGGATTACTCCGCATACTTTATGTACGGTGGAATGGTTGTCACCGTCGCAGCAACGGTTTTTTTCTGGTGGATCGAGAAACGAGATAACACCGATGTTGTCGGTATCAAACATTGTTTGACCAGCGCTGAATGGTCGGGTGAATTCTTTGATTCGTACATTGAGTCGTGGCAACAGACCAACGCGCGTTATGGCAATGCGTTTTTTTATGACATTACTTTCTGTCTTGAAGGGGAGCAAAAAATGTTTACCGCCAAAGCATTGGTCAACCCCGGAGAGATGCATTTGCTGAAAAAAGGTCTCAGAATCAGGGTCAAGAAAGGAAGCAAAAACCGTATTGCGGTGACGGACATTACAGTTGCGGATTGTTGAACCTATGCTGCTGTCTGGCCCAAAGATGTTAATTTGATCGTTCAGGATTGGCTGAAATGGAAACAATAATGCTGAGTATCAGCATCTTCTTTGTCTCTTTTTTTCTTTTAGGGTTTATCACCCTTATTGTGGTGATGCTGCGTAACGATGCGAATAAAGAGAAAGTAAAAAAAGAGATCCGTGAGCACGGAATTTTGACGCTGGCGACCATCAAACGTGTCTTTAGTCGCTCTGGTGGCAACTCAGGCTATATCAATGCCACGCTGGAGTTGGTTTTTGAAACCGAAGATGGAAGCAAAATTGCCTGTAAAGCAGATACGGTGATTGATGCACTCTCCATACAGAAATATCAAGCCGGTGAACAAATCCCATTACGCTATCTGCCTGCTGATCCGCATAAAAATATGCTCGATGTACCCAGTACGTTTGAGTTAATGAAACGGCATTAATAGCAATGACAATTTTTACCTTTTTAAAATGCCAGTAGACTCTTTAATGATGTAAGGGATAGCCAATTATGATGGGATTTATCGTGTTAGTTGTTGCTTTAATCGCTATCTACTTTTTTTGCAGTATTTCCGTTAAACGGCACGAAAAAATTATCCGCGATGGACGACCGATCATGGCGACCATTAAAAGCATACGCGCTGCCGCCAGCGATGGTTCAGGCTATATGAACGTGGAATATGTCCTGAATGCTGAAGGTCGGGTTCTTAAGAGAAAAGAATCGATTAATCCTCTCTATGCACCACAGTTACAGCCAGGAATGACTATAAAAATCATGTACGTAGATGATAAACAATTTGTACTGATGTTTAACGAACAGGCGTGACGAATCGGAGCGTCAATACGATATCATGATGCCATGAAACCGAAAGATCTCCTGGCAGTACGTTGAATTGGGAAACTATGGAAATCGTTGCGTATGTCCTCGCTGCTCTGTGCCTGTTACTGGCGTATGTGCTGCTTTATTTTCTCCTGCGAAGTGTAAAAACGCAGGGTGACGACTACCAGATGCAAAAAAACTGGCTGGCGTTAGCCAGGCCGAAAATTGCCAGTAAAGCTGTGCCAGGCCAATTACTGGACTGGAAAAAGACTTCCGCTATCAAAGGCAACGATCACTATTATATTTTGACCTTTACCGCCGCGTTGGCACGCCAGAAAAAGCGCTATCGCGCCGCTGCTGTTCTTTCCGATTCCGAGGCGGCAACGCTTACTACAGGACTGCCCATTGTGGTGAAATACAGCACACAGTCCCCAAAAAAGATGGCGGTTGTTGCCGTGAATGCGTCCACAGCGCCGGGTGAGGCTGAAAAATCACCTCACGATAATCAGTAAGCGAACAAGCAATGTCGACAGACCGCTGATCCCCGGTGGTCGGTAACGTGCCCGTGCGTACAGGCACTGATGAGAGGGCATGATGGTTAATATTTCCGGGTTTCTGGTGTTATTGGCTGTGACACTCCTTGCTATCTCTCTTTTGGTCTACCGCATGCGTAGCGTTGCGCCAAAAGGGGAGGCATTACTGATCGCGGAGTGTATCTCACAAAGCAGCTGGCACGGGCCGTTACGGGAAGCGCAACTGGAGACATGGCAACAAACTGACATAATGCATCAATCCGATTACTATTTTATTCTCACGTTTACCCTTGAAATTGCCCGGCAGAAGCAACAAAAATCTGCAGCCTTTATTATCAGAAGCGCCGATATTGGACTTTTGAAACGAGGAAGCAGAGTGCTGGTGAAATATCAGGGATTGCATGCCAAACGAATTGCGGTTGTAGAAGTACGCTTTAATGAGAAGTAACAGGGATAATCATTGAATATATGCCTTACCTGAAAGACCTTGTTTATTTTTTCCATTGATGTTTGTGTCGGCAGTTATCTAATCCACCGACTTGCCGTTACCCATATTCATTTCTCGTGATAATGCCATGGTGTCATATAAATGCGCATTACACTTCGTAAACTGCAAAAGCATAAAATCGTTAATCTTCCTAAGGACGTTACATGAAGATTATTAAACCACTGCGACTGAGCGTATTAAATCGCCCATTTCGTCTGCAGGGGCAAAACCATCTGGGGGTTTCGGTTATGGCGCTCGCCGATATGAGTGCCACGCCGCAACTGAGGCCTGAAGTGGAACTCTGGCAACTGGCCGCTAGCGAGCTGCAAACCAGTGGCGGCGTGCTGGATATGGCGATGCCGAAAGCCCGCGCGGAGTTTCTCGCCACCGGTTACGCATACACTCATCACCAGCAGGATAAAACGGCCTGCGCGGTGCGCATTGAAGTGGAGGATCTCAGCAAGACGCTGGCGGTCACTGGCGATCGTTACTGGGCGGGTTCACGCCCGACAGCGCCGCAGCCGTTTGAACAGATGCGCCTGGACTGGAGCCGCGCTTACGGGGGTGAGGGTTTTGATGAAAACCCTCACGGCATTGGTGCGGTAGTGGAAAACCACAACGGTACGCCATTTCGCCGATTGCCGAATATCGAAGCGCTGCAACACCGTGTTGTTTCACCCCGTGCAAAACCCGAACCGGTGAGTTTTGGCCCGTTGGATCTGCAGTGGCCACGCCGTTTCCGCCGTATGGGCAAAAACTATGACGCGCACTGGCTACAGCATGATTTCCCCGGGTTCGCACCGGATATCGACTGGCGGGTGTTTAATGCCGCCAGCCCGGACCAGTGGTGGGAAGAGAGGGACACGCTGCCGCCGCAGGCGAGGTGGCGAATCTGGAATATGCACCCGCAAAAACATCTGCAAGAAGGGACACTGCCGCCGTGGCAGGCTCGCTGTTTTATCCAGCGCCAGCGCGGTGATGAAACCCTGTTTGAAGAGATAGCCCTGCGTGCCACGACCGTGTGGTTCTTTCCGCATCTGGAACAGCTGGTACTGATGTGGCAGGGCAATCAGCGTATCAATGAAGATGATGCCGCCGATGTGCTGCACCTGATGCCTGCGTTGGAAAAAACCGGCGCATCCCGTTCGGTAAACCACTACCGCAAAGTCCTCAATCAGCGTCTGGACAAAGAGAAAGGCGCACTGTTTGCCTTTCGCGAAAAAGACCTGCTACCGGAAGACGTCATTGGGCCGTGGATCGATAGCGATGTGCAGGAAAGTCACAGTCCGATGCGTGACAACCAGAACAACCGGGCATTGCAGCTGCGTGAGCAGCACCGCGCCAGGCTGGAAGCGCAGGGCAGTGATGTCAGCGATTTACTCAGCGCCTTTGAAGAACCTGCGTTGCCTAAACTCGAGGATCTCCCTGAGTTTATTGAAGAGATGGAGCGCAAAGCGCAGGAGATGCAGCAGCAGGCCGAAGCGCGTAAAGCAGAAATGGAGGCGCGCTATCCGGAGGCCGCCGCACTGGATAATCGCCCTCGCGGGCCGGAATCGATGCTACGCATGCAGGAGTTGCTGGCAAAAAATGGCGACCAGCTCAGTGAGAAAAAACTGGTGCAAAGCCGTGAAGCGCTGCACAAACTCTATCTGATGTCGGTTGCGCAACAGCCACCCGCCATCAAACTGACCGGCGATATTGCGTTAATTATCCGTCAGCGTGCTGAGCGCACCATGGCGCAGGGTGGTGATTTTAGCGGTCTGGATCTTACCGGGGCAGATTTTTCCGGCATGGATCTGCGCGGGGCGAATTTCCGCAATGCTCTGCTGGAGTGTGCAACCCTTCGCGGTTGCCAGCTTGATGGCGCAGATTTCACCCAGGCGATGCTGGCGCGTACCGACTTGCAGGGTGCATCACTGCGCGAGTGCTGCTTCGATAAAGCCAGTCTTGCACTGGCGCAATGTCGTGAAACCCAATTCCAGGGTGCGCAATTTGCTGAAACGGAGATGACCGGCGCACTGTTTGACGCCTGTGATTTCAGCCATGCCAGGATAAGCGATCTGTTGCTGCGTGAAGTGGGATTCAGTCAATGCTTGTTCCGGCACGCGCAACTCAATAACTGCGTGTTTATGGAACTGACATTGCCGCAACCGGACTTCAGTGATGCGCAGATGAACAAAACCAGTTTTATCAAATGTGAACTGCACCGCGCGGTTTTCGCTAACGCCCATCTTGATGGCTGTTCGTGGGTTGAGAGCCAGCTGGAGTCCGCATCCTTCGCTGCGGCAACGCTAATCACCTGCGCGGTAGCGTCCGGCGGGACACTTGCCGGTGCCAACTTTAACGGTGCCTATCTCAAGCAGAGTAACCTGCGCCAGGCGGTGCTGCACAGAGCGACATTCGCAAGGGCAAGGCTGGATAACAGCGACCTTAGCGAAGCGCAGTGTGAAGCGGCGGATTTCAGCGGCTCAACCCTGACCGGCAGCATGTTTATGCGAACGGATTTCCGTCGTGTGCGCTTTAACGATGCCAATCTGATGGGCGCGATGCTGCAAAAAAGTCGTCTCGAAGGGGCCGATCTCAGCTATGCCAATCTGTTCCGTGCCGATCTCTCGCAATCCATCACCGATCAGCAGACACAATTTCAGGGTGCATATAGTAAGCGGGTGAAAACGCTGCCGAAGCGTGACGGGGAGGTAATATGAGCGCATTAACGGCGGCCGAGCTGCAACAAAAAGTGAAGGGCGGAGAAGCCATTGCAGAGCTTAATCTCGATGGCTGCGATCTGCGGGGATGTGATTTATCGGGTGGGATCTTTCAGGAGGTCTCTTTGCAGGGGGCTAACCTTGCGGGAGCCAATCTGACGGAATCCGTCTTTACCGAGTGTCTGTTTAACCGGGCGGTACTCTGTGAGGCGCAACTACAAGAGACGGTATTCAATCAGTGTGAAATGCAGAACATTGATGTAAATAACTCTGCATTCGTCCGCTGCGTGTTCAACGAATGCGGGCTGGATGGCGGCAATTTTTCTCACTGCACATTTGACACCACCCAGTTTATGTGCAGCCCGCTGGCGAACAGCCTGTTTACCGGAGCGACGTTTGAGCGGTCAACCCTGTTTGAAAGCCCGTCTGGCGAGGCAATGCTGAACAACTGCCATCATTTGATGACCACGTTTTACGGTATCGATTTACGGCAGACCGATCTCAGCGGCAGTCAGTTTGAACGGTCCGTGTTTTTCAACTGCGATCAGCGAGGCAAAAACTACACGCAGCAGAAGTTTACCGGTTGCCAGTTTACCGATACGCAACTGGATGGCGCGGACTTTTCCGGTGCTCAACTGACCCAGTGCAACTTTAAAGGCGCATCGCTCAAAGCGGCGCAGCTACGTAATGTTAACGCGACGCAAGCGCTATTTATGGATGCCGATCTGAGCGGCGCTCATGCGCAGTCCAGTCTGTTTGACCAGGCCATTTTTGTTGGCGCGGTGCTTCGGCAGGCAAATTTCAAGCAGAGCCGTTTTTTTCAAAGCATCCTGCAAAAGGTGGATGCACAGCAGGCGGATTTTACCCTGTGTGATTTTACCTACAGCGATTTTTCCGGTGCGGATGTGCGTGAGGCGGATTACCGGGGCGCAACGTTTTCCCGTACCCGTTTTCATCGTGCCCGTCAGGACGGCGCGAGTTTTGCCGATCGCAAAGGCATCCTTGAATATGACGAAGAGTTACTGGCGGCGGAGGCCTGGAGCGCCGAACGTCAGAGTAGAATCTACGGAGATAAAGCATGAACAACATCAACCACCAACTGGCAATAGCGGCGATGCCTGCCGGGCAATGTTCTGCGCAGGTCACCCACTGTTTTGACGATGGCAGTCTGATGGTCGAGAGCGAAGGGCGCGGCTGGCATTGCCGCCGGGCGGTTAGTTGTGTGATCGCACCGCAGGCGGGCGATACGGTATTAATTGCGGGTGTGGACAACCAGATGTGGTTGTTGGCCGTATTGGAACGCGCCAACCCGCAATGTGCCGAACTGAATGTGCCGGGGGATCTGCATATCTCCAGCAGTGGCGCATTACGCCTCAGTAGCGAAGCGCTTAATGTCACCGCCAGTACCGGTGATTGCCATATCAGCGAAATGACGTACAGCGGCGAAAAAGTATCGGCATGGGTGACTCTGTCGCGGGTGGTAGGCAAACGCGCAGAATCTGTCTGGCAGACTGTCACGCAGATCAGTCACAACCTTTTTCGCACTACGCGCCAGACCGAGCAGGTACGCGCCGGGCAACTGGACATGAAGGCCGAAGACTATATGCGTATGCATGCGCACAATACGGTGATCACCTCTAAAGCGATCACCAAAGTGGATTCCGAACAGATTCATATGGGGTAAGGAACGATTATGTTTGCAAATTGCCAGCTAATGGGCGTGGATCTCGCTTTTCCTGATGTCTGCCTGACGCCAATGCCTGCGCCGACACCGATCCCCTATCCGGACATTGCGCTCGGACCAACGGCTATTCCCAACGCGCTGAATATCCTGTTTATGGGCATGCCAGCGCATAATATGGCCACCGTCACGCCATTGACCAATGGCGATAACCCCGGCGTAGCTACTGGCGTGGCCTCCGGCACGGTGATGGGGCCGTCCCGCCATCTAACCGGGGCATTTACTGTGCTGCTGAAAGGAACGCCCGCCACGCGGCTGACCAGTGTCAGCCTGCAAAACTCCACCAATGCCATCGGCATGCGCATTGTGCCGAGCCAGTTTAAGGTGCTGATGCTGGCACCGTAGGCGGTTTCAGGGAATACGATGAACCTGTCAATCACATTCACGGCGGTAATGCTGGCGGTGGCCGCCAGCAAATGCTTCGCGCAGCAGCCGCACCCCGATTCTCAACCGTTATGGCGCTTTGCTGAACAGTTGAAGGGGATTATCGGGGCGGCGCCGGATTCGCTGAATGGCATCATTAAAACGCCCGTCACGCGGATCAATCCTGATTTTGCCGACCGTTTAACCGCCCGCTCCTTCACGCTGGCGGGGGGACCTGGCATTAACGACATAGAAATTCGCATGGCTTATGGTCACCCTCAGCAGATCGCCATTGTAACTTTTGATGTGGTAAATACGTGTATTGAGGTAAGCGAGGCAAAACGCCAGTTTCCGGGATTAAAACTGATGTGGGTGCCACGCGGTGAGTCAGTCAACGAGACCTTTTCCTGGGTAGCGCCCATTGATAAAAACGGCAACGGTATTGGCCTGGGCTTTGCCCAATCGGAACCCTCATGTTTAAAAAACATCGCTATCCGTGATTTTTCCAGTGAAATGTCTGCTGCAAATCGTCGCGTCAGAGAATGACGTTTGCCGGGTGCCACATCGGTAAAAACGGGTCGCCTCTCAACAGGATGAATACATCTCTGGCCGTCCGGCTGGCGATGAGAGAACCGGTGCGTACACCATGCAGCAAGGTAAATGCGGTTATTCTTTGCGCAGGTAATCTCGTACATAAAGAAAATTCTGGTGAATCAACCTGTAAACTGGCTTAAATAATCACGTATATCAGCAACAGACTTTGAACGGTGGCAGGTTATGACTAAAGGTTTCCTCTTTTCTGTCTCGCTGTTACTGGCAGCGCCCGCCAGTGTGTGGGCGCAAGCGCCGCTGAGTGACAGCGACTTTACCGTACAGCTGAATCAACATCCCGTCGCGCTGGGCCAGGCATGGAATGACGCGCTCAGCGCCTCTTTGGGTGAAACGACCTATGACGGCTTTGTAGGGGAAGTTCCTTTTGGTGATGCCAGTTATAAATTTTACCGTCATAACTTTGATGGCTTTGATATCTACAGTGCCAACCTGTGGTGGGATGATCAGGGGAAAAGCGTCGACAGTTATATCGTCGGGCAGATAACCTTGCACAGTCCTGCCTTGCATACCGCACGTGGGGTGGGGCCTGGCAGCACAAAAGAAGCCATTATCAGTCACTATGGTCCCGGTGAAATAGATAACAGCGATGGAAGTGAATGGATCAGCTATTCCTTTAAAAACAAACACATCGCTTTCTCGCTGGCGGGTGGTAAAGTCGACAGTATCAATATTAACTTTGATGATGACTAATCCCTTGCAGCGTGACATCGCCTGCGTTTGAGGCTGGGTATGCGATCACAGAGCCTTTTCAGGATTTCGTCCCGTTTTCCGACGCGGAAAAAACGACTTGATGGCTGGCAATAAACGCAACGGTGCTGGTGCGGTTTGCCACACCACTAGCCGGTACAAAGCAAAGGCGGTTATTGACGGAATGCGGTTTATTGCACGCATAAAAAAACCGGCGGATTTCTCCGCCGGTTACGCTTAACTTACTTCTGGCTGCAGCCAGCACACTGTTTGTTCTGGATCTGCTGGAAGAAGTCATTTCCTTTATCATCCACCAGAATAAACGCCGGGAAATTCTCCACTTCAATCTTCCAGATTGCTTCCATTCCCAGTTCCGGATAGGCAACGCACTCCAGGCTCTTAATGCTCTGCTGCGCCAGAACCGCTGCCGGACCACCAATACTCCCCAGATAGAACCCACCGTGTTTAGCACAGGCATCGGTCACTTGTTGGCTACGGTTGCCTTTTGCCAGCATGATCATGCTCGCGCCATGTGATTGCAGCAGATCCACATAGGAATCCATACGGCCAGCGGTGGTTGGGCCGAGCGAACCCGACGCATAACCTTCCGGTGTTTTCGCCGGGCCTGCGTAATAGATCGGATGATCTTTCACGTATTGCGGCAGCGGTTGGCCATTGTCAATCAGCTCTTTCAGCTTCGCGTGAGCAATATCGCGCGCCACGATAATGGTGCCGTTCAGCGATACGCGCGTAGAAACCGGGAAGGCGGAAAGCTGCGCGAGGATCTCTTTCATCGGCTGATTCAGATTGATTTTCGCCACATTGCCTTCACCCTGCTGACGCAGCGCTTCCGGAATATACTGCCCCGGATTGTGCTCCATCTTCTCAATCCAGATCCCTTCACGGTTGATCTTCGCTTTGATATTACGGTCGGCCGAGCAGGATACGCCCATACCGATTGGGCAGGATGCACCGTGACGCGGCAGGCGGATCACGCGGATATCATGTGCGAAGTATTTACCGCCAAACTGTGCGCCCAGGCCCAGGTTCTGTGCTTCCTGCATCAGTTCCTGCTCCAGTTGTACATCACGGAACGCCTGGCCGTGCTCATTACCTTCGGTCGGCAGACCATCGTAATAACGTGTAGAAGCCAGCTTCACGGTTTTCAGGGTGGATTCCGCCGACGTACCCCCGATAACGAATGCGATATGGTAAGGAGGGCAGGCCGCTGTCCCCAGGGTCCGCATTTTTTCGACCAGATAGTTTTTCAGTTTCGCAGGCGTGATCAGCGCCTTGGTTTCCTGGTACAGGTAGGTTTTGTTCGCGGAACCGCCGCCTTTGGCCACGCACAGGAACTTATACTCGTCGCCATCCACGCTATACAGATCGATCTGTGCAGGCAGGTTGGTGCCGGTATTCACTTCTTTATACATATCCAGCGGGGCGTTCTGCGAGTAACGCAGGTTATCTTCGGTATAGGTGTTATACACGCCGCGCGCCAGAGCGGCTTCATCACCGCCACCGGTCCATACGCGTTGACCTTTCTTACCCATGATGATCGCCGTGCCGGTATCCTGGCAGGTCGGCAGTACGCCTTTTGCAGCGATTTCCGAGTTACGCAGGAACTGCAGGGCAACGTATTTATCGTTTTCGCTGGCTTCCGGATCGTTCAGAATCGCGGCGACTTGTTTCTGGTGCGACGGGCGCAGCAAAAATGATGCGTCGTGAAAGGCCTGTTGCGCCAGCAACGTCAGCGCTTCTGGCTCGACTTTCAGTACTTGCTGGCCGTCAAAGTCGGCAATCGAAACATATTCACGGCTCAGCAGATAATATTCCGTATTGTCTTTCGCCAGCGGGAACGGATCCTGATACACAAAGGGTTTGTTCGACATAGCTCTTTACTCCATAAAATAAAACCGCCGGGAAAGCCCGACGGTTATGAATCAGAACATCATGGAAATCCACGGATAACCAATCAACAGCAGGGCGGCGAGGAAGATGGCGCCAAAGATGGTGCCAAGACGCCAGTAATCTTTGGTCGGCAGATAACCGCTACCGTAATAGATCGGGCTCGGGCCGGTGCCATACGGGGTGATGATGCCCATCACACCGAGTGAGGTACAGAGCACCAGTACCACAACTTCCATATTGATACCCGGGATTGTCGCGGCAATGGTCAGCATGGCCGGCAGCAGCGCCGTGGTGTGTGCGGTGGTGCTGGCAAACAGATAGTGCAGCAGGTAGAACGCCAGCAGCAGGGCGATAGTCGCCATACCCGGAGAGATACCGGCCATCAGCACGCCGCCTTCTTTACCCAGCCAGGCGATAAAGCCCGTGGAAGAGAGGCCGTCAGCCAGTGCTACCAGGGTGGCAAACCAGACAAACGTGTTCCAGGCTGGTTTGTTGCTGGTAATGTCATTCCAGGTCAGTACACCTGTCCACAGCATCAATACCACCACCAGCAAAGCCGCCAGTGCAGGCTCGATAAAGTCAGCGGCAAAGATCCACATCAGCAGTGCGCAGCAAACAAACACCAGCAGCAGGATTTCATTACGGGACAGTTTGCCCAGTTTTTCCAGCTCGCGACTCGCCCACAGCGGCACTTCATCATTCACTTTCACTTCAGGTGGGTAGAACCAGTAAGCCAGCAGCGGCATGGTCAGAATCAGCAGTACGCCCAACGGCAGGAAGGCGATAAACCAGTTACCCCAGGAGATGCTAATCCCGACGGTGCTTTTCACCAGCGCCAGCGCCAGCAGGTTCGGTGCAAGCGCAGACAGGAACATAGAACTGGTGATACATGCTGCAGTGATGGCAACCCACATCAGATAAGAACCGATGCGGCGTGAGCTCGGATCGTTCGGTTTTGAGCCATACAGCGGCGGCAGGTTAGCGATAATCGGGTAGATGGTCCCGCCGCTACGTGCGGTGTTGGACGGCGTAAACGGTGCCAGCAGCAGGTCGGCGAATGTAATGGCGTAGCCGAGCGTCAGGCTGCGGCGACCCAGATATTTCACCAGGATCAGCGCCAGGCGACGACCAAACTGGGTTTTATCGTAACCGGCGGCGAACATAAAGGCACCGAAGATCAGCCATACGGTGGAGTTACCGAAACCGCTGACCGCCCATTTAAAGGACTGAGAGGCCATTTTGAATTTCGGGTCAGCCAGTTGTTCAGGGCTGAACAGCAGCCACTGGCTACACAGCGCGATAACCACCACGCCGGTCATACCGATGACCGCACCCGGCAGCGGTTCAAAAATCAAACCGACGATCACGCCGACGAAGATAGCGAAGTAGTGCCATGCATACGGCGGAAGGCCTTCCGGCACTGGAACAAACAGCAGGAGCACTGCGACGACTATCGGCAGCGCCATCATTAGCAGGCGGTTTTTATTTCCGTCCTTTGCACTGGCTGCGTTAGCAGATGGTGCGGTGGTTGTTTTCTCTTTCATAATGAGCATCTACGAGTAGTTAAAAATTCGTTGGCGTTGCGGAACAGACTGGCGATTTATTTAGTTACAAAAGTTTCTTTAGTTATTAAACGCCTTTTTTCTTATTCCGGGTTCGTTTACTTAACGCAATTCCTACAGCGATAAATAAAAAATTGTGTGTATTTCTATATTGCTCTTACGCCCAATAATACTCTTGATTGAGATCAAAAAAATGAAAAGGCGAGCTGATTTTTTAATAAGTTGAATACCCCTGTAGAGTTATGGGGTTATTTGGCGAAAATTTCGATAAATGTTAAAAAATGGTGCTGATAATAAATCTCATTTTCGCTATTTTTTCTTTTAACTATATGAAATATATGCTTTTGTATGATAGTAAAAAACCGTTTCATTTATATCGATGGTAATCATGTTGTTACCGGTAATTAATGCCGTGTAAACGTGTTATTTAAAAATGATAATACAGTAGTGGTAGCGCTGTTATTCAGGGTATTAAATAGTTTATTAACTAACGTAATTAATTTGGTAAGTAAAATTCACGGTATATTAAATACACGACATAAGGATTGAAAAACATAACGAAAATAAAATCCGTCACCCTATTAAGATTTTTAATTTTGAGACTTTGGAGTTTTTATATGACCAGTAGCGAACGCATTCTCAGCCCTTTCACACTGCCAAATGGTGCAGAACTGAAAAACCGTTTGTTAATGGCACCAATGACCACCTGCACTGGCTATTTCGACGGTACCGTCAGCAGTGAGCTGGTGGAGTACTATCGGGCCCGTGCCGGTAGCATTGGTACTATTATAGTCGAATGTTGCTTTGTCGATGATCTCGGTCTGGCTTTTCCGGGGGCTATCGGTATTGATAACGACGAGAAAATTGCCGGACTGGCAAAAATCGCCGCCGCAATTAAAGGCGAAGGTTCAAAAGCACTGTTGCAGATTTACCACGGCGGCCGGATGGTGGAGCCGAAGCTGATTGGTGGCCGCACGCCGATTGGCCCAAGCGCTATCGCTGCGCCGCGAGATGGCGCTGCAACGCCGGTTGCCATGACCACCGCGGAAGTAGAAGCGATGGTAGGGAAGTTTGGTGAAGCCGTACGTCGTGCCATCCAGGCAGGCTTTGATGGGGTCGAAATTCACGGTGCCAACACCTATCTGATCCAACAATTCTTCTCGCCAAACTCCAACCAGCGCGATGACGAGTGGGGTGGCAGCCGCGATAACCGCGCGAAGTTCCCACTGGCGGTACTGGATATCACCCACAAGATGGCGCGCCAGTACGCCGACGATGCGTTCATTATCGGTTACCGTTTCTCGCCGGAAGAGTTGGAAGTCCCCGGTATCCGTTTTGATGACACCATGTTCCTGCTGGAAAAACTGGCGGCGCGGGGGGTGGACTACCTTCACTTCTCCGTTGGTGCGGCGCTGCGTCCGTCGATTAACGACACCAGCGACCCGACACCGCTGATCGATAAATATTGCGCGATGCGCTCAGAGGCGTTAGCGCAGGTTCCGGTGATGGGCGTGGGCGGCGTTGTGAACATTGCCGATGCCGTACAGGGGATGGAACACGGTTACGATCTGATTGCCGTAGGCCGTGCGTGCATCGCTTATCCGGACTGGACCGCGCGTATTGCCAGCGGCGAAAATCTGGAACTGTTCATTGACAGCACCCAGCGTGAAGCATTGCAGATCCCGGAACCCCTGTGGCGTTTCTCACTGGTGGAAGCGATGATCCGTGACATGAGCATGGGCGAAGCGAAATTTAAACCAGGTCTGTTTGTCGAAACGGTGCAGGATGACGTTAATGAACTGGTGATCAACGTCAGCCTTGAAACCGATCGTATTGTTGACATTGAACTGGCATCCAGCCCGGTGCAAACCGTCGAGTTCACCAGCAGCTTTGAAGAGATCCGCAGCCGTATTCTGGATGCGAATACACCGCACGTGGATGCCATCTCCGGTGCGACCAGTCAGAGCGAAGCGGTGAAAAAGGCCGTTTCGAAAGCGATGCTCAAATCCAGTAAAGCACGCGTGGCGGAAGAGGGTGGCGAGCCTGCAGGCCCGAAACGTTATGATGTGGTGGTGGTTGGCAGCGGCGGTGCCGGTCTGGCGGCGGCAATCCAGGCACATGATGAAGGTGCCAGTGTGCTGATCGTGGAGAAAATGCCGACCATTGGCGGTAACACTATTAAGGCTTCCGCCGGGATGAATGCTGCAGAAACCCGCTTCCAGCGTGTGAAAGGCATTCAGGACAGCAAAGAGCTGTTCTACCAGGAGAGCCTGAAAGGTGGCGGCAACAAAAACAATCCGGAACTGCTGCATCGCTTTGTCGAGAATGCACCGGAAGCCATCGAATGGCTGGCGCGTCGCGGCATTATGCTGAACGACATCACCACGACTGGCGGCATGAGCATTGACCGTACTCACCGCCCACGCGACGGATCGGCTGTTGGCGGCTATCTGATCAGCGGTATGGTGCGTAATGTGAACAAACGCGGCATCGATGTGATGCTGGACACCTCCGTCGATGACATTCTGTTCGAGCAGGGCGAAGTGTGTGGCGTGCGTCTGCTGACCGAAGAGCAGGAATCCCTGACCGTTCAGGCGAAAAGCGTGGTTGTCGCCACGGGTGGTTTCAGCGCCAACAGTGCAATGGTGGTGAAATACCGCCCGGACCTGGAAGGTTTTGTGACCACCAACCATAAAGGCGCGACCGGCGGTGGTATTGCGCTGCTGGAACGCATTGGCGCGGGCACCGTGGATATGGGTGAAATTCAGATCCACCCAACGGTTGAGCAAAACACCTCTTATCTGATTTCGGAATCCATTCGTGGCGGCGGTGCTATCCTGGTCAGCCAGCAGGGTAACCGCTTCTTCAATGAGATGTCGACACGTGACAAAGTCTCGGCGGCCATCATCGCGTTGCCGGAACATTATGCCTACATCGTGTTTGACGAACATGTCAGAGCGAAAAACAAAGCGGCTGATGAGTATATCGGTCGTGGGTTTGTCACCAGTGCCAGCTCGCCGCGCGAACTGGCGGATAAACTGGGTATGGACCACCATGCGTTTCTCGCGACGCTGGAGCGTTACAACGGTTTTGTTGAAAAACAGCATGATGACGACTTTGGGCGCACTACCGCACTGCGCGCGCCGATCAATGAAGGCCCGTTCCACGCGATCCAAATCGCGCCGGGGGTTCACCACACGATGGGCGGTGTGACCATTAACACCGAGACCGAAGTACTGAACGCGGCGCAACAGGTTATCCCTGGAGCATACGCGGCGGGTGAAGTGGTTGGCGGTATTCATGGCGGCAACCGCATCGGCGGTAATGCCGTAGCCGATATCATTATCTTCGGCACCCTGGCAGGTCATCAGGCGGCACTCCGCGCAAAACGTAGTTAACAATCGTGCTACACTTCAGGCCTGCATTTTTGCAGGCCTGACAAGCAAAACGCCATCAGGCCGTTCTCAGGGAGCATGCGATGTCTGATAACCGCGTCTGGAGCTACTCCACCGTTCTGATGGGGTCGCCTGTCCTGCTGAAACTCTTTTCCCATGACGAAGCCCTCGCATCACGCGTGTTTTCGCTCATCAAAAAATACGAAGATCTTTTCACCGTTAACCGTGCGCAGTCACAGGTCATGGAGATTAACCATGCCGCGGGGCAACAATCGGTTGTCGTCAGCCGCCCGGTCTATGAACTGATTAAATGCGCCAAAGCCGCCAGCATGGTGCGTGATAGCGCGTTTAATCTTGCGATTGGACCGCTGGTCAAACTGTGGCGCATTGGATTTAAAGGTGACAGCGTTCCAGGCGCGCAGGACATTGCCGCGCGCTTGCGCATTACCCGGCCGCAGGATGTTGTGCTGGATGATGCGGCGCATTCCGTGTTTCTGACACAGCCTGGCATGGAGATAGACCTGGGCGCCATCGCCAAAGGGTTTATTGCCGATCGGGTACGGGATTACCTGCATCAGCAGGGCGTCAGCGACGGGTTGATTAACCTCGGCGGTAATGTGCAAACGCTGGGCAATCCGCAAGGGCAGTGGACCATCGGGGTGAAAAAACCCTTTGCCGACGCAGATGCGCTGGTGGGGTCGATTGAGGTGGCGAACAAATCGGTGGTGACATCCGGCACCTATGAACGCTATTTCGAGCAGGATGGTAAACGCTGGCACCATATTCTCGATCCGCGCAGTGGTTATCCGCTGGATAACGAACTCGACAGTGTCACCATTATTTCCGCCGATTCGTTAGATGGCGATATCTGGACAACGCTGATTTTTGGCCTTGGGGTAGAGAAAGGGTGTGCCGCACTACGTCAGCATGAGGACATTGAAGCGATCTTTGTTACCAAAAACCGCGACATTATCCTCTCTTCACAACGCCAGTTCCGCTTTACGCAGTGCGACGACAGCTACCATCTTATTGACTGTACTGTTTAAGCAGACTGTACTGCTCGGCAATCAGCTGGTAACGGTAAACCGGGCGTCCCGTTGCGCCATAGTGAATGGTGGTATAGAGAATATTAATTTGCGCCAGCCAGATAAGGTATTTACGGCAGGAGACGCGTGAGATATTCACCGCGGCGGCCAGTTCATCGGTGGAGAACTCAATGCCAGGATGGGCGTCGATCCACTGACAAATGGTGCGCAGCGTCTGTGCGGTAAGCCCTTTTGGCAATTTACGGGTATCGGCCACTTCCGGCGCACCGCCGTGCAGCAAACGGTCAACATCCGATTGCTCATAATAGGGCTGCGAATCCATCTGTTTGCGCTTCTCCCGCCATGAGGTCAGCGCCTCTTCAAAACGCGGGAACTGGAAAGGCTTGATCAGATAATCCACCACGCCATAGTGCAGCGAGGTCTGAATGGTGTTGGCGTCGGCGGCGGAGGTGATCATTATCACGTCGATAGCGCGGCCGGAAGCGCGAATAATTGGCAGCAGATCGAGACCGCTATCCTGTTGCATATACACATCCAGCAACACCAGATCGATGCCGCGCAGCGGATCGTTAATTATCTCCCCGGCCTGCTGTAGCGTGGATGCCGTGCCGCAGCACTGAAAACCGGGTATCTGCGCCACATACATGCGGTTCAGCTCGGCTACCATGGCATCATCATCAACAATTAATACATTTATCACGCGGTCTTCCTTTCACTATCCCAGGGGAGATGGACAAAAAATTGAGTAAACACGCCGGGTTCAGACTCAACGGTAATCGTGCCGCCAAGTTCGGTGAGTTGTTGGCTGGCCAGAAACAGCCCCACACCCCGGTTATCGCCTTTGGTGGAGAATCCTTTACGGAAAATCGCCTCGATGTGATCCGGTTCAATGCCCGGGCCATCATCACTGACTTCTCCAATCAGCCAGCCATCCTGATAATGCAGCAGCAGGCTCACTTCGCCTTCCACCTGATTGCTCATCGCATCCAGCGCGTTCTCAATAAGATTCCCCAACACGGTGACCAGGACGGTGACCTGTTTCGCATTGGGGTTTTCCGGCACCAGGCTCTCGTCCGCCAGCGTCAGCGTAAAGCCGCGCTCCTTCGCCCGGTTGATTTTACCTAACAGAAAACCGGCGACGACCGGCGATTTGATCCGGTGCTGGATAGCGCCGATATCTGTTTGGTAATTCTGCGCGGTTTGCAGCACGTAACCTTCAAGCTTGTCATAGCTTTTCATATTCAGCAGGCCAAGGATCACGTGCAGTTTATTCATAAACTCGTGGGATGTGGTGCGCAGCGCATCAACGTAGTTGACCATCCCATCCAGCCGCTGCATCAGCTGGCTCACTTCTGTCTTATCACGGAAGGTGCTGATAGCGCCAATTACCGCGCCCTGGCTACGTACCGGCACAGTATTGCACAACAGCAACAGCCCATTATGCCCCAGCTCTCTGTCTTGCAGCGCGTTACCGGTTTTTAACACCGTTAGCAGCTCATCCATCAACGGCCCGTGGCTGGTTTCCCCGCTGGGGTTATTGGTGAGCAGCATTTGCCGCGCAGCGTGATTAAGCAGGGTGACACGACCATCTGCATCGACGGCGATCACTCCCTCTTTTAACGACTGTAACATCGCCTGGCGTTGTTTAAACTGCGCCGAAATCTCGTACGGCTCCAGTCCCAACAAAATCCGCTTCAGCACGCGCACCAATTGCCAGGTGCCGAGTGTGCCCATGAGCGCACTGAACAACAGTGTCCACATCACCGCCCAGCGGCTACGGCTGACCTGTTCATCAACCTTACTCAATGAAATCCCGATCGACACCACGCCGATTTGCCGGTGATTGTCATCATAGACCGGCGTGAACACGCGCAATGCCGGGGCCAGCACCCCCCGGTTGACCGCCACATTTTCATTACCATTGAGCGCGGGTTCCAGATCATTGCCAATAAAATGCTGCCCAATGATCGCCGCATTCGGGTGTGAATAGCGGATACCCTGCATATCGGTCACCACCGCAAACAGCAAATCGTTGCGGGTGGTGATTGCCTGTGCCAGCGGCTGGATCACGTTGCTATTAGGGGGCAAACGCAGACCGCGTTTTACCTCTGGCGCATCGGCGAGCGTGCGGGCAACCGCCAGCGCCGTCTCTTTGACGCCGTCACGCGTCGCGTTGCTGATTTGCCAGAACCACAGGGCAAACGCCAGCAGCAATACCGAGCCGATAACACTGCACACCATCAGTGTGACCGTGGTGCTGAGCTTCATGGGCCGTTTACGGGGTCTCACTGCGGTGGACGTCACATCGTTCATAACAAATCCGATTATTAACAACAAGGTATCTATTATCGCCGATGGGGGGCAAATCATAAAGCGATGTAAAAAAATGAAAACTTACAAAAGGTAGTGTGAAGCGTGACCCCATTCTCAGGTCCGGCATATAAATAACCTTATAGTGAGTGTGGAACCATTGAGAAGGAGCAGTCTATGAGCAGTAAGCCAAACGGTTCGATGAAGGAACGCCGCCACGCCGACAGCACGAATATTGACCGTCTCGCCACCAACGACATGCTGGCGCTCATCAATCAACAGGATAAGCAGGTTGCCGATGCCATTACGGCCTGTTTACCGGATATCGCCCGGCTGGTGGACAGTGCCAGTGCCGTCGCCAATCGCGGCGGTCGCGTGATCTGCATCGGTGCGGGTGCTTCAGGGCTGGCGGCAGTCCAGTTTGCCAGTGGTTTTGCCCAGGACAACACTCACCCGCTGGTAGGGATGATGGCCGGCGGCGCGAATGCTACCGTGGCGGTGCAGGAGGTGGCAGCCAGCAACTATGAACGCGGCGCGCACGATCTTCAGCAATTGCGTTTCTCCGCCAACGACATGCTGATTGCGCTGTCGGTGAGTGGTAAAACGCCGTGGACGTGGGGCGCGCTGCGTTACGCCTGGTCAATGGGCGCACGTGTGGCGCTGGTATGCCGGGGGCATGATAGCGAAGCCGCACAGCTTGCCGATATCGTGCTGGCACCGGAGATTGGCGCAGAAGTGGTGAGCGGTTTCTCGGAACCGAAAGCCCGCCTTGCGCAACAGCAAATCCTTAACATGCTCGCCACCGGGCTTGCCATTCGTACCGGGCGGGTTTACAGCAATTTGCGCGTGGATGTACAGGCCAGTAACGTGCACTGGGCTGAGCGGCAAATTGCGATTGTTATGGCGGCAACAGAGTGCACCCGCGAGCAGGCGAAAAGTGCGCTGGAAGCAAGCCATCATCACTGTCGGCCTGCCATTTTAATGTTGCTTACCGGGCTTCCCGCCGGGCAGGCACAGGCAATCCTGGCTGAAAATCACGATCAGTTGCGTATTGCGCTGCAGGAGGCAACGCTGCAACACGCTGATTCAGAATAACGCCTCACCGCCGGATAGCCTTGTGCTTATCCGGCGGAATAATACCACCCGCCGCGACGCCTTCCCGTTTTATTTATTTCTGCCCGACGCGTAATATTTCCGTTAAGTTAATGCAATGCGAAGAAATTAATTCCACACAAAATGAAGATGCTCTTTTTTTAATTAAAAAAAGTAACCCGCTATTTATTGCAGCATTTAGCGCAATTGTGAATGGTATTTTAAAATAACGTAAAAGTGCGTTAATATATGTCCACACGAAATTTACTCGCTATGTAACGATATAATTATGCCTGCAATGAAGAAGACAACTATTTCGCTGACCGCGGTAGCGTTGCTGGTCGCTTCGGTGACTAACGCGTACGCGGAAGAGACACAAAAAACCGATTTTCTGCTGATTGGTGGCGGCATTATGAGCGCCTCACTGGGTACCTGGTTGCAGGCGCTGCAGCCAGACTGGAAGCAGGTGATGGTGGAAAAACTGGATGGGGTGGCGCTGGAGTCCTCCAACGGCTGGAATAATGCCGGCACCGGTCACTCTGCTAATATGGAACTGAATTACACACCGGAGCGTCCCGACGGTTCTATTGATGTCAGCAAAGCGCTCGAAATTAACGAGCAGTTTATGATCTCCCGCCAGTTCTGGACAGCGCAGGTTAAGCGCGGCGTTCTCAATAATCCGCACTCGTTTATTAATTCAACCCCGCATATGAGTTTTGTCTGGGGCGATAATGTGAATTATCTGGCAAAGCGTTATGCCGCATTGCAGCAGACCACGTTATTCCAGGGGATGAAATTCTCCACCGACCATCAGCAAATTAAACAATGGGCACCGCTGGTAATGGAAGGGCGCGACCCGCAGCAGAAAGTTGCCGCGACCTGGACGCCCGTCGGTACCGACGTCAACTACGGTGAAATTACCCGCCAGTTAGTGGGTAGCCTGAAAAAGAGCAGCAACTTCACCCTGCAAACCTCATCGGAAGTGACCGATTTTAAACGCAATGCCGATAACTCCTGGCATGTGACGATTAAAGATGTTAACAACGGCAACGAACACGCCATTGATGCGAAATATGTCTTTATTGGCGCGGGCGGCGGTGCGTTGAAACTGCTGCAAAAAACCGGCATCCCGGAAGCTGACAACTATGCAGGCTTCCCGGTTGGCGGTTCCTTCCTGATGACGGAAAACCCGGCGATCACCAGCCAGCATCAGCAGAAAGTGTATGGCCAGGCTTCCGTGGGTGCGCCGCCGATGTCCGTTCCGCACATTGATGCCCGCTTTATTGATGGCAAACGTGTCGTGTTGTTTGGGCCGTTCGCCACCTTCTCGACCAAGTTCCTGAAAAACGGCTCATTCTTCGACCTGCTGAGCACCACCACCACCAGCAATTTTATGCCGATGACCCATGTGGGGCTGGATAACTTTGATCTGGTGAAATACCTGGTGAGCCAGGTCATGCTGAGTGATGACGACCGTTTCGAGGCGCTGAAAGAGTACTACCCGAATGCGCGTAAAGAGGACTGGAAATTGATCCAGGCGGGGCAGCGTGTACAAATCATCAAGAAAGATGAAGACAAAGGCGGGGTGCTGAAACTGGGCACAGAAGTGGTGGTCGATCAGCAAAAAACCATTTCCGCCTTGCTGGGAGCGTCGCCAGGTGCATCCACTGCCGCACCGATCACGCTGAATGTGATCAAGAAAATGTTCCCGGAGCAGTTTGCCTCGCCGCAGTGGCAAAGCAAAATCCACGAAATCGTACCGAGCTATGGCCAGGAGATGAACGGTAATGTGGCGCTGACCCAGAAGGTCTGGGATGACACCGCCGCGACGTTACAGCTCGCCAAACCGCCGGTGATCCAGATGAATACCCAGGGTGCTGCGCCTGCTCCGGCAGAGCAGAAACCTGCCAGCGCGCCACAGCACGATATGGCGCTGTAAATGAAAAAAGCCTCTGTTCGCAGAGGCTTTTTTTTGCGTTGCTATTTCCCGCGTTTGGGGCCGACAGAAAATGTCCGGTAATTACTGCTGCGCACCGGTTTTTTTCAGCTCAATACGTTTGATGGGGCCGACAATCACCACAAAACTGAAAATCGCAATCAGGGCATGGACGGCCACGAACACCAGCGCCCACTCAAAATGTCCGGTCGCTTTGACAATATAGCCAATCACGACTGGCGAAATGATCCCTGCGCAGTTGCCGCAGAGGTTAAAGAATCCGCCAGCCACACCCGCCATCTCTTTCGGCGCGGTATCCGACATAACCGCCCAGCCCAGCGCGCCAATCCCTTTCCCAAGGAATGCCAGCGACATAAAGAACACCACCAGGTAAATCGAGTCCACGTAGTTACAAAACACCATGACCATCGACAGCAGCATGCCAAGGACAATCGGGGTTTTACGGGCAATCGACAGCGACTGGGTGAGACGCAGAATGCGATCCGAAATGACGCCGCCCAGTAACCCGCCAAGGAAGCCACATATCGCCGGGATGGCGGCAATAAATCCCACCGTCTTGATATCGAGCCCTTTTTCCATCGCCAGATAGAGCGGGAACCAGGTGATAAAGAAAAACGTCAACACGTTTATGCAGTACTGACCGAGATAGACACCCAGCAGCATACGGTTGGTGATCAGCTGCTTAAACGCGCCAAAATCCACTGCCGGGCCACTCTTCACTTTGCGCTGATCCATATCCACCAGCGCGCCGCCCTGGCGGATATAGTCGAGCTCTTCGCTGTTTACCGCAGGGTGATTTAACGGGTTATGCACCACTTTGGCCGCCGCGAAGGTGATCACAATGCCCAACGTACCCATAAAGATAAAGATTGATTGCCAGCCGTAATTCAGTGTCAGCCAGCCCATGATGGGGGCAAAAATGGCGGTGGCGAAATATTGTGCAGAGTTAAAAATGGCCGCGGCGGTCGCGCGCTCTTTTGACGGGAACCAGGCGGCGACAAAACGGCTGTTGCCCGGCATTACCGGCGCTTCAAACAGGCCAACCAGGAACAGCAGAATGGTGAAGCAGATAATGGCGCCGAAGCCATGGAAGATCTCCACGCAGCCTTGCAGCAGGGTGAAGACTGACCACATGCACAAGCCACAGAGGTAGACTTTTTTCGACCCAAAACGGTCCAGCAGCCAGCCGCCAGGAATTTGCGCCAGGCAGTACGCCCAGGCGAAGGCGGAGAAGACCCAGCCCATTTGTCCGGGGTTAATGCCTAACGCGGCGGACATATCTTTGCCAGCAATCGCCAGCGTCGAACGATCCCCCACGCTTACCGCGGTAATAATGAAGAGAATAATAACGATATGCCACCGGACATTCGTTTTTTTGGCGTGCGCAACACCCTCAAGATTATTAACCTGACTCATATGAAACCACCTTAAATTTAAATGAAATCCAAAAATGCCAATAATGGATTCATTTCATTTCGGTGTTACTGAAGTGAATACATTATTAACATCACGGAAACGTGATCTGCTTTTATTTAATGTGGCGGTGAAATCGAATGGATTGTCCAGTTCATGATGACGTGGGTAAACGATAGGATTAACGCCATAGCGGGGCAATGTGCATTTGCATAACAAAGCGATTTCTTTTTTCATTTCTTTACGTTATACGAAATGTAGTTTGAAGTTGATCACAAAAAAGCACTTGAGAAAGGATTTTTTCAGGGGGATTGGCCCGTCCTCTTTTTCAGCAGATTGTTTCTATTCCTGGCGTACAAAAAACGCTTTTGCACTGGGGATTGCGGTCTGGTGTTTATTCTCTTCCATAAATGAAAAATGCGACCCGCGTGGTCGCATTTTCTGATGGATATGTGTGCGTCAGCCCGCCTGGCGTTTTTCCAGCCGTCGGTAAAGTGTGCTGCGTGAAATGCCCAGTTTTTTGGCGGCGAGACTCATATTCCCTTGCGCTTCAGCAATCGCACTCTGCTCATCCACCTGCACCACAACAGGCTCAGGTGGCCGGGCAAGCGGCATTTCACCCGGCAGATCGGCCAGCGTGATGCGATCGCCATCTTCTGCCAGTGCCATTAACACGCGTAACTGACTGAGTAGCTGGCGCACATTGCCGGGCCAGGGGCGGCGGGCAAGGGCGCTGACGACCTCATCACTCAGCGTCAGGTCGCGGCAAGGCGCGCCCAGTTCATGCCACAATTTGTGGATAAAGCGCTCGAGCTGTGGCCATTCGCGCAGCGGGGGAATGCGCACATGAAATTCCTGAATGCGATACAGCAAATCCTCGCGAAACAGCCCTGCCTGTACCCGCGTGGTTAAATCCTGGTGGGTGGCGCAAATCAGGGCAAAATTCACGTTCCAGGTACTGTTTGCGCCAAGCGGAGTCACTTTTTTCTCCTGCAACACCCGTAACAACCGGGTTTGTAGTGCCAGCGGCATATCGCCTATTTCATCAAGAAACAGCACGCCGCCATCGGCTTCACGACATTTACCGATATAACCTTTCGGACTGGCACCGGTAAATGCGCCAGGGACATAACCAAACAGTTCGGATTCGATCAGGTGTTCCGGCAATGCAGCGCAGTTAATGGCGACAAAATTGCCGTTACGCCACTGGCTACGGGTGTAGAGCTCGCGCGCCAGATACTCTTTGCCACAACCAGTTTCGCCTGTCACACACAGTGCGATACCCGCGTTGACGATACGCAGCGCTTTCTCTTTTTCGACGGCCAGCCCATCCTGCGGTTGCGTCGTACCGCGCCCGCTGTAACGGCGGGCTGGCAAGGTTTGTCGGGTGTAATAGCGCCGGTGATTACTGGCATCCTGGATGCTCTCACCCGCGCGCACATCGATGCCGGGGAACAACGTGTCAATATTCAGCACGCCAAAGTGCCCACAGGTCAGGGAGAACTCATCCATTGCCAGTTTGTTCGCGCCGAGCAGCGTGGTGTCTTCAAAAATCAGTAGCAGTTCGCGGGCGCTACCGAGCACCGCCTGGTCATGATGCAGACTGAGCAGCCAGCGATTCGCACCCAACGCGCTCATGGTCCACGCATGTTCTATCTCACATACTGCACGACGGATAAGCGCCGCCGCATCGCGCCGCGGGGCCAGCGCCGGGGTCGACAGATCCAGCACACCGGCAATGTGCCCGTCCGGGCGAAAAACCGGTGCAGCAGAGCAGAACAACCCGGCGTTACGGTTAAGGTAATGCTCGCCGCCGGAGACTTCGCAGTGTTGCTGCAACGCCAGCGCTGTGCCTATCGCATTCGTACCGCGTGCATGCTCTCCCCACAGATTGCCCGGCGAAAGCGCGTAGCGTTGGGCTTTATGCAGAAAATCGTTGTTGCCGTGGGTTTCCAGCACCAGGCCGGTGGCATCGGACATCACCATTATCGAGGGATGACTCGTAAGCTCCGTCGCCAGACGCGACAGCATCGGCGTAACAAGATGTTTTACCCAACTGTTTTCCGCTCGCGCATCTTTTAACTGGGTACTGGCGACCCACGGCTGGGCGTCATCATCGCGGGTCAGTCCGTAACTGAGACTGCGTTGCCAGGAGTCTTCAAGCTGACAGGGTAGCCCGACAGGGGATTGAGCGGGGGCTAAAAACCGTGCGCGTTGCGGCATGTGACTCTCCGGTGGTTGGGTGTTGCATTTATGTAGCACAAAGGTGTCGCGCTTGTAGCGATGTGCAACACACTTCCTGGAGAGAATCCCGGGGCGCTGTATCAAAATGATACAGCGCGAACCTGCCAGGTATTTCTAATGAACTGATTCGAAAGCAAAAAACGGATTTTTAATCCATGGGTACGATACTGGCATAAGAACTGCTTATGTTCCCCTGTCCGCATGTGAGCGAGACGCCTCACCTGTACCGATAATAAAAGAGGAACATCTTATGAAATACGCTCATCCTGGCCACGCCGGCGCGAAAGTCTCTTTTAAACAACGTTATGGAAACTACATTGGCGGTAAGTTTGTTGATCCGGTGGAAGAGCGCTGGTTCACCAATACCTCACCTGTGACCGGAGAGGTGATCGCTGAGTTTCCACGTTCTGATGCAGCGGATATCGAAAAGGCTCTGGACGCAGCGCATGCTGCCGCCGACGCCTGGGGAAAAACAAGCGTGCAGGATCGTGCCAATGTGCTGCTGGCCATTGCCGACCGCATTGAAGCCAATCTGGAAATGTTGGCCTTAACCGAAACCTGGGACAACGGTAAACCGATCCGCGAAACCCTCGGGGCGGATCTGCCACTGGCAGTTGATCACTTCCGCTATTTCGCGGGCTGTATTCGTGCACAGGAGGGAACGGCGGCGGAGATCGACAGTAATACCGTCGCTTACCATATTTATGAGCCACTGGGTGTCGTGGGGCAGATTATTCCGTGGAACTTCCCGCTGCTGATGGCGGCCTGGAAACTGGCTCCGGCGCTGGCGGCGGGGAACTGCGTGGTGTTAAAACCGGCGGAACAAACGCCGCTGGGGATCTGCGTACTGATGGAGTTGATTGGCGATCTCCTGCCTGCTGGCGTACTCAATGTGGTGCACGGCTTTGGTACGGAAGCCGGTGAACCGCTGGCGCGCAGCAAACGTATTGAGAAAATCGCGTTTACTGGCTCCACGCCTATCGGGCGGCATATTCTCTCCTGCGCAGCGGAAAACATTATCCCCAGCACCGTCGAACTCGGCGGCAAATCGCCAAACATCTACTTTGAAGATGTCATGAACGGTGATGAAGGCTTTATCGATAAAGCCGTGGAAGGTGTGGTGCTGGGCTTCTTTAACCAGGGCGAAGTCTGTACCTGCCCATCGCGTGTGCTGGTGCAGGAGTCCATCTATCCGCAGTTCGTTGAAAAAGTCATTGCCCGCATGGCCAACATCCGCAAAGGCGACCCCTTTGACACCGACACGATGATCGGCGCGCAGGCCTCGCAGGAGCAGTACGACAAGATCCTCTCGTATATCTCTATCGCCCGCGATGAAGGCGGCGAAATCATTACCGGTGGCGCGCATGTGGAGCATGGCGGCGGGTTGCAAAACGGTTTCTATATCCAACCGACGTTGATCAAAGGCCATAACGGCATGCGCTGCTTCCAGGAAGAGATTTTTGGCCCCGTGCTCGGGATCACCACGTTTAAAGATGAAGCCGAAGCGTTGCGTATTGCCAACGATACCGAATTCGGTCTGGGGGCCGGTGTGTGGACACTGGATATCAATCGCGCCTGGCGTATGGGACGCGGCATTAAAGCGGGACGTGTCTGGACCAACTGTTACCACCTCTACCCGGCGCATGCCGCGTTTGGGGGGTATAAAAACTCAGGGGTCGGCCGCGAAACGCACAAGCTGGCGCTGAGCCACTATCAGCAGATCAAAAACCTGCTGGTGAGCTACAGCGGTTCACCGCTGGGACTGTATTGATAAACCACATCAGGATGAGGTGATGACATGCAACTGAAAACCATGAAAGCGGCGGTGGTCAAAGCGTTTGGTCAACCGCTGGTGATTGAAGAAGTGATGGTGCCTGGCGTTGAGCCAGGCAAAATCCTCGTGAAAATTGAAGCCACGGGGGTGTGCCATACGGATCTGCATGCCGCAGACGGTGACTGGCCAATCAAACCCAACCCGCCGTTTATTCCCGGTCATGAAGGGGTGGGCCGTGTTGTGGCGGTCGGGCCAGGGGTGAAGCATGTAAAAGAGGGCGATCGCGTTGGGGTGCCGTGGCTCTACTCCGCCTGCGGTCATTGTGAGCACTGCCTGGGCGGGTGGGAAACCCTCTGCCATTCTCAGCAAAACGCGGGTTACTCGGTCAACGGTACTTTTGCGGAATATTGCCTTGCGGATGCCAGCTACGTCGGCATCCTGCCGGACAATGTGGAGTATCACAGCATTGCGCCGATCCTCTGTGCGGGCGTGACGGTCTACAAAGGTTTGAAAATGACCGAAGCCCGGGCGGGTGAGTGGGTGGTGGTCTCGGGCATTGGCGGGCTGGGTCACCTGGCGATTCAGTATGCGGTGGCGATGGGGATGAACGTCGCGGCAGTGGACATCGATGACGATAAGCTGGCGTTTGCCCGCCGTCTGGGCGCATCGGTGGTGGTCAATGCGCGGCAGGAAGATCCCGGCACGCGTTTCCACACCGAGTTTGGCGGCGCGCATGGTGTGCTGGTCACCGCGGTTTCGCCGAAGGCATTTGAACAGGCGACAACCATGATGCGTCGCGGCGGCACAATGGTGCTGAACGGATTGCCACCGGGCAAATTCGATCTCTCTATCTTTGATATGGTGCTGGATGGCATTACCGTTCGCGGCTCGATTGTCGGAACGCGCAAAGATTTGCAAGAGGCGCTGGATTTCGCCGGGCGGAATAAAGTGCATGCGGAAATTGCCGTTGAGCCGCTGGAGAACATCAACAGCATTTTTGAACGTATGCGCGCCGGGAAAATCACCGGGCGTATTGTTGTCGATATGTCGAAATAACCGGCTGATAAAACGGGGCACAATGCCCCGTTTTTTTCATTCAGCGTAACGCATCCGCAAACGCCGCAAGCTGGCGGTTAAAGCGCTGCGGCTCCTCCACAAACGGGGCATGCCCGGAATCCGCATACAGTGTCGTTCCGATCGTTGGATTGACGCCACGCGCCCGCGCCAGTGATGTTTGCGGGTTGACCAGCCGATCTTTCGCACCGTAGATAAACTGCACCGGGACGGTGGCTTTTCCCAGCCCGCGCTCAAGATCGACATGCATTGAAGGCACGGCACGCTGCATCTCCCAGGATGCCAGTGCGGCGTTTGCCAGCAAGCGTTGAAAGGTCACCTCGTCCGGCTGCTGGTGGAAACAGAGTCGCAGAAATGCCCGTTCGCCATCAAGGTGGGTACGCAAATCAGGCGAGATCATCGCGGCATACACCTGCGGGTGTGGTGGGATCTGTTCCGGTGCCAGTTCCACGACGCCATCTACGTACAGCGCTCCGCCAATGTGGCTATCGCCAAACGCGGCCAGATAGTGGCTGATAACCGCACCACCGAGCGACCAGCCGACCAGCATCGGGCGTTGCGCAGCACTCCCCTCTATCACCGTGGCGACATCATCTGCCCAACGTCGGCCTTCACTGTAAGCGGTAGATTGCGTGGGTTTTGCCGAGAGCCCGTGGCCGCGTAAATCAAAACTGATTAAGCGGAAGCGCTGTAGCTGCGGATCCCGCCACTGTTTTTCCCAGTTAAGATGACTGCCCAGCAGGCCATGAATAAAAATGATCGGCTGCCCTTGCGGGTTGCCGGTTTCCTGCACTGCCAGTGTTACGCCATCCGGGGCGGTGACGGTGTACTGTTTTTCGCTGGCAAACAGCGAAACGGATACGAAAAGCAGTACGGTGCAAATAGAACGGTAAACGGATAACAGCATAAAATGTTCCTCCTCGTGGGTGTTCGCGGCTATCCTCAACCCTGACACTGGTGTCAGAGTCAAGCGGTAACGAAGGAGAAGGTGAGATGCTATCCATTGGCGATGTCGCCCGGCAAACGGGCGTCAGCGTACGTTCCATCCGTCATTATGATCGGCACGGGTTGTTGTGCTCCACGCGTGCCTGTAATGGCTATCGCTACTTTCCGCCTCAGGCGGTGGAGCAGGTGCGCCAGATCCAGCAACTGATTGCCACCGGCTTCAGCCTTGCTGAAATTGCGACGTTTCCGGCCTGTATGCGTAACGTTGAAGGGGCGGCGTTCTGCCCGCAAACCCGTGCACTACAGCGCAAGCGCTTAGCGGCCATTGAAACGCAAATCGCGGCGCTTGAGCGTCGTCGTGTCCAATTGATGGCAGCGCTGGCTGACGAGCAATAAAAAACGACGCCCGTGGGCGTCGTTCCGTTCAGTCAGGGTAAGCAGAGACGATCACAAACCACGTTTTGCCATTACCTGCGCCAGTTCAACCAGGCGGTTGGAGAAGCCCCACTCGTTATCGTACCAGGCAAGGATTTTCACCAGATTGCCGCCGATCACCAGTGTCGATAAGCCATCAATGATGGAGGAGCGCGGGTCGCCCTGGTAATCGCTGGAGACCAGCGGCTCGTCGCTGTAACCCAGAATGCCTTTCAGTGGCCCGGATTCTGCCGCGTTGCGGAACGCGGCATTCACCTCATCGACGGTCACGTCGCGTTTGAGGGTCACGGTCAGGTCAACAATGGAGACCACGGGTACCGGAACACGCAATGAATAACCGGTCAGACGCCCCTCCAGTGCCGGGATCACTTTACCCAGCGCCTTCGCCGCGCCGCTGGAGTACGGCACGATAGACAACGCGGCCGCCCGCGCGCCACGCAGATCTTTTTCCGGCTGGTCGTGCAGCGCCTGGCTGTTGGTATAGGCATGGGTGGTATTCATTAACCCGTGCTCAATACCGAAGGTCTGGTGCAGCACCTGCGCCGCCGGAGCAAGGCCGTTAGTGGTGCAGCTGCCATTGCTGACCACAAAATGGCGCTGCGGATCATACTGCTCATCGTTGACACCTAACACGATGGTCAAATCATCGTTTTTACCCGGCGCGGAGATAATGACGCGTTTCGCGCCGCCGTGCGTGATGTGGACGGCCGCTTTTTCACGGTCGGTAAAGAAGCCGGTTGCTTCAATCACAATATCCACGCCTGCGTCGCGCCACGGAATATTTGCCGGATCGCGCTCGCTGAAGACGCGTACTGCTTTTCCGTCGACCCATAATTGCCCCTCGCCAGCGTCCACCGGCACGGGCAGAGTACCCAGCAGCGAATCGTGTTTCAGTAAATGCGCCAGGGTTTTACTGTCGGTCAGATCGTTGATGGCCACAATATCCACCTCTGCGTTGCCCAGCGCTGCGCGCAACACGTTACGCCCGATCCTGCCAAAACCATTAATGCCGACCTTTACCATGATTGACTCCTTCTTATGCGGTATCTGCGTTTACTGTAGGTCGGCGCTGATTTGGCGTAAACGACAAAAAAGGATCACTTTACGCCAGATTGCGGCTGTGGAAGCGTTGGCGATATTCGCCGGGCGTCAGGTGAAGTTGGCGCTCAAAAATACGCCGCAGATTAATACTGTTGCCAAAACCGCTGGCTTCGGCCACGCGCTCCAGCGTATCGCGGGTCTGCTCCAGGCGGTTGCGTGCCTCGGCCAGGCGCGCTTCGGCAACATAGCGCGCAGGCGGCGCGCCGGTTTCACGGGTGAAAACGCGGGTGAAATTGCGCGGGCTCATTGCCACGCGTGCAGCCAGTTTCTCCACGGATAAATCCCCGGCCAGATTGGCGAGGATCCAGGTTTGCAGCTCACTGATAGGCCCGCTGCTGTTGGCAGGTTGCAGATGAAAACGGCTGAACTGCAACTGCCCTCCGGGGCGATGCAGGTACATCACCAGATCCTGTGCCACATCACGGGCGAGCGTAAAACCATAGTCGTCCTCCACCAGCGCCAGCGTCAGATCAAAACCGGAACTGACACCGCCGGACGTCCATACCGGGCCGTCCTGAATATAGAGCGGGCCGTGTTCTACCTGGACGTGGGGGAAGCGTGCTTGCAGGGTGTCCAGCAGCCGCCAGTGGCTGGTGGCACGACGCCCGTCGAGCAACCCTGCTTGCGCCAACAGCATGGCGCCGCCGCAGATGGAAACTACCCGCCGGGCATGAGGGGCGGCAAGCCGCAACCAGTCTACTACCGCAGTGCCTTCTTCTTCATCCACACCGCGGCCGGTGATCATGATGGTATCCCGGGGTTCGCGGGGATCAAGTTGCGGAAGTCGGTAGTCGGCCAGCAGATTTAACCCGGACTGACCATGAATAACCTGGTGGGGTTGTGTGGTGGCGAGAGTGATTTGATAGCGTGGCTGAGACGTGCCGTCCGTATGCAGTCGGTTGGCTTGCATCAGAATATCGGCAACACCTGCGGCTTCGAATAGCATGCCGCCATCAGGGACAATAATCAGGAATGTTTTCATGTCCTGAAAAGTACGCCAATAACATTATAAGTCAACAGGCGTGACGTCGACATTGTGATGGGCCAGGGCCGTGTGCGAAAAAAACACCCAGAATGGGCATTCCGGGTAAGGACAACAAGGCACGACACATCCGTTAATTATTCGTTGCCATCGCCGGGTTGTTTGCGATTCGCCATGGTGGTAACCAAATACTGCTGAACGGGATCAAGGCGTAAGTCCACATGCTCCTCATCAAGCTGTGGGCTATTGCTTGCTTCACCGCTGGTGACAAAGGGTTTATAAAGGCGGTCATGTGCGAATTCGTCCTGGATCAACCAACCGACTTCCGCACTGGCACGTTGGTTAACGAGGACGTTTCTGACGCGTTTAAGTTTGTTCTGCATGCGATTTCCTCCACCGGCGCAGGCATCTTCGTCTGTTTCCCCGGGTTGTTTCTGAGACAGCGTGCTGCCGGCAATGGCCCACAATACGTATAGACAACTGTTCAGTGTTACTAATCATTTTGCGCCGGATAATTTTGCCGGATGGATATAAAAACGCCATGTCGGAAACAGGGTTATCAGCTTAATAATGAATGGCCGGTAAGTGTCTATTTCAGTGCGGGTTAATTATTGATGAGTTCATTCTTAAACGGATGACAAAATTGTCCGTACGTTTAATGACCTTCTCAATAATCCCCTGCTCGTGTCACAATTAGCGAGCCAGAACTGGCTCGCTGGTGACTTATTAATACCTGTGCAAAAATAACAACAAGCGAAAACTACTCGCCTGCTTTACGACCACCGCCATGGCTATTCTGACCGCCTTTTTTACCTGCTTCCGAAGCACGCTGCGGGTCATGTTTAAAATTCCCGCCACTGTTTTGGCCGCCTTTTCGGCCCGCTTCTGCTGCTCTTTTACGATCTACAGCGAAATTACCTGACCCGCCACGATGTTCAGCCATAATATTTCTCCTGCATTGTTGATGAAATAAACAGCATGGTGTTTTGAGGTATGCCGTTGTGGTTCGGAAATAAATTTAGTCACACTTCCTGAATAGTCAAACGAGGCATTCTGGAAAGATTTTTCTAATACTTACTGAGTACCTGAATGTTAATTGAACAAAGCTGTATTTAATCTGTACCTTTAAAATAAAGCACTTAGCGAAAATTCCATCGAAACGCAGTAATCAAGAGCGTGATTGTTTCGTTTTTTTTGTATGCCGGGATGGATTATTGCGCTTTTTTATTGACATAAATTTACATTTGGTGCGATGAAGTATCACTTTTTCTAATGTTTTTAGGACAACTCTTAAAGAGCCTGCCGCGCCGTGGCATGCCGTTTGGCTCGAAAAGCGCAGGGCGACTACTGTTAGATCTCATAACGGATACGTCACCCACATAATGGCCGACGCAGCGCCGTCGGCAGGCATACTGCAGACGGATGACCTCATCGGAGCGGGAGTGTACGTACATGACTGTTTGGTGAGGAAGCAAAATGAGCCTGCAAAAATGTACTGTCATCTATGACGGTAAGGCGTTGGTTGGCCTGGCGGATATCCCGCTGATCGACTTTCTGGAGAGCTGCAATATTACATTGCCGCATGTCTGTTACCACCCGGCGCTGGCGCCGCTCCAGACCTGTGATGTCTGTTGGGTGGAGCAGCAGGGGAAACGGGTGCGTGGGTGTACGCTGCGTAGCCAGGAAGGGATGGTCCTCAACTCGGTTGATGAACAGGCCCGCGCGGCACGCGAAGAGGGGATGGATCGCCTGCTGGCAAAGCACGAACTGTACTGCACTGTCTGCGAACACAACACCGGCGATTGTACGTTGCATAACACCATGGTGGATATGCATATTCCCATTCAACGCTATGCATATCAGCGTAAGCCCTATGTTAAAGACGACTCCAACCCGTTTTATACCTACGATCCCGATCAGTGCATCCTCTGCGGTCGCTGCGTAGATGCCTGCCAAAACGTCGAAGTTAACGAAACGCTGAGTATCGACTTCACCATGGATCATCCACGGGTACTCTGGGATGGCGGCGATCGCATTGCGGGTTCAAGTTGCGTGAGTTGCGGTCATTGCGTCACGGTATGCCCCTGTAACGCGTTACTGGAGAAAAGCATGCAGCCGGATGCGGGTCCCTTCACCTCCATGCCTGCTTCGCTAAAGCGTCCGTTAATCGATATTGTCAAAACGCTGGAAAATGCTACCGGTGCGGAGATCATTTCCGGGATTTCCGTCATCGATACAACGTTACGGCAGCAGGAGATCAAACGGACAAAAACGGTTTGCACCTATTGTGGCGTGGGGTGCAGTTTTGAAATGTGGACACGTGATCGGCATTTACTGAAGGTGCAACCCGTGATGGATGCCCCGGTCAATGGCATCTCAACCTGTGTAAAAGGGAAGTTCGCCTGGGATTTTATTAACAGCCCTCAACGTTTGACCACGCCGCTGATCCGCGAAAACGATCATTTTCGCCCGGCAAGCTGGGATGAAGCGCTGGCGCTTGTCGCCCGCAAATTACTGGAGACCCGCGACCAGTACGGCCCGGACAGTATTGGTTTTATCGGTTCAAGCAAGGGCAGCAATGAAGAAGCCTACCTGACGCAGAAAATCGCCCGCGCGATTATTGGTACCAACAGCGTCGATAACTCCTCTCGCTATTGTCAGAACCCGGCCACAGAAGGGCTGTTCCGTACCGTGGGCTATGGCGGCGATGCGGGCACGCTTGCCGATCTGGTCCAGGCGGATCTGGTGATAATCGTCGGCAGCAATATGGCGGAAAATCACCCGGTGATCGCCGCCAGACTCAAAGCCGCCAAAAAACATCACGGTCAGAAATGGCTGGTGGTGGATCCGCGTCGTCATGAAATGGCGGAACGCGCTGATGCGTATCTGCGCATTCGGCCGGGTACGGATCTGGTCTGGGCCTCCGCGATGGCGCGCTACATGTTTGACCATGGTTATGCGGATGACGCCTTTCTTGCGGCACGGGTGAATCACGTGGAAGAGTACCGTCAGTCACTGGCACCCTTCACACTTGACTACGCCGCGCAAGTGACGGGTTTACAGGAAGATGCCCTGTGCGAGTCGGCCGAAATGATCGGTCACGCTGAGCGGGTATGCATCATATGGGCGATGGGCATCACCCAGCATAGTCATGGCGCAGATGCCAGCACCGCCTTGTCTAATTTGCTGCTGGTGACAGGCAATTACGGGCGTCCAGGTACCGGAGGGTATCCGATGCGCGGACATAATAATGTGCAAGGGGCCAGCGACTTTGGTTGCCTGAAAAATTTCTACCCTGGCTATGAACCCGTTAGCGACCCGCAGGTACGAAACAAATGGGCAAATGCCTGGGGCGTCCCCGCTGAGCACCTGTCGCTAAAAGTGGGGCAGGATAATTTTATGATGGTGGAGATGGCGCGCAGCGACACGATCCGCGCCATGTATGTGATTGGTGAAGAGACGGCGTTTTCAGATGCGGACGCAGAAAACGTGCATCAGGGGTTTACCAACCTTGATTTTCTGGTGGTTCAGGACCTGTTTCTCAGTCGCACCGCGCAATATGCCGACGTAGTGTTACCGGGCTGCCCGAGCGTTGAAAAAGAGGGCACTTTTGTTAATACCGAACGGCGGATCCAGCATTTCTCTGCGGTGATGACGCCGTTAGGGGAGAGTCGGCCCGACTGGTTGATTTTAACCCAGCTGGCGGCCTGTATGGGGCATGATTGGGGATATCGTCACCCAGGCGAAATCATGGCTGAGGCGGCCGCCATTGCGGAGAGTTTCGCCGGTGTCAGTTACGCGCGGCTGGAGGGATGGAAATCCCAAATCTGGCCGGTCAGTGCGGATGGCAGCAGTACGCCGCTGCTCTACACTGAACGTTTTAATACGGCAGATGGGCGCGCTACGCTCTTTCCCTTACGCTGGCAGCCGCCAGCGGAAGAGCCGGATGCGTTGTATGATTTGACGCTCGATAACGGTCGTATGCTGGAGCATTTCCAGTCCACCAACCAGAGCGGGCAGGGAGGGCGTACCACCGCGCTTTCACCGCACTGGTATGTGGAAGTCAGCCCGGAACTGGCGGCCGCGCGCAGCCTCAACGAGGGTGACTGGGTGCGGCTGATTTCGCGGCGTGGCACGCAGGAGCTCCCGGTAGTGGTGACCGATCGCGTGCAAGGCACCGTGCTGTTTATCTCCATTCATCAGGGCAAAGATGGGGTCAATGCACTGACGGGTGAGCACCATGATCCCGCCGTTAATACACCTGCCTATAAAGAAGTGGCTGTTCGTCTGGAGCCTGTCGACCGCCCACCTTTCCCGGACCCGCTCCCAAAACATAATTTTCGCCATGGCAAACGCACGCCCATCGACAAGGTACCCGTGGAGGACAAATGGCGGCGCAGTGATTATGTTGAACCCCCGGCAAAAGCCACTCACCCGGAGAAATGTTAATGGCTAAAGCGATTGATTATCAGCCGGAACCGGCAAAAATTGGCCCGGATGCCCATGAGGAGCTGGCGCGATTACTGGAAACGCTGCATCAGCATGGCGTGCTGCGACTGGCAAACGATTTGGTTGCCGCCAATAATGCCGTGGCAAAGGTACTGGTGCAGGGATTACAGCGAGAAGGCTCGTTGAATGTCATGCAGAATATCGCCGTGATCTTTCTGGCGCTCTCCAGCCTTCCGCCAGATAAAGTCTACAAACTGGCGTTTGGTTTGCGCGATATGGCGGATGCGCTCAGCGAGCAGGATACGGATAGCGAAGAGAAAGCACCAGGTGTGCAGGGGGCGTGGAAGATGTTGCAGGATGATGAGCTCTGGCAAGCGCTAACACCGCTGTTCAGGGGGATGCGTGCCTTTTCCCGGCGAATGGCGCAACCGGTGGATAAACCGATTTCGGCCCATACGGGCAAGCCCAGCGACGCGTGATGAGTCCGGAAACTACCCTGCTTCTCGCGCGAAGCCAGTTCGCCTTTACCATCGGTTTTCACATTGTGTTGGCGGCGTTTACCCTTGGCCTTGCCCAGTGGCTGCTGTTTCTCGAAGCCATGTGGCTCTGGCGCAAACAGCCTGTCTGGCTTGCGTTGTGGCGTTACTGGAGCAAGATTTTCGCGCTCAATGTGGCGATGGGGGTGGTCACCGGCGTGGTGATGGAGTTTGCGTTTGGCACAAACTGGAGTGGACTTGCCAGCCGTGCGGGAGCCGTGCTGGGGCCAATGATGTATATGGAAGTGCTGGTGGCCTTTTTCCTCGAAGCCGGGTTTATGGGCGTGCTGTTGTTCGGTATGGAGAAGGTCCGCCCGTGGGTTCATTTTATGGCGACGATCGTTGTCGCGTTGGGCTCGCTGTTTAGCGCATTTTGGATCCTGGCTGCTAACTCCTGGATGCAAACCCCGGATGGCGTGGTTCAGTCTGCCGATGGGCGCTTTATTCCGGTTGACTGGCTGGCGGCGATCATTAATCCCTCTTTCCCCTGGCGCATGGCGCATATGGTGGTTGCTGCGATGCTTGGCACGGCCTGCCTGGTCGCTGCCTGCGGCGCATGGCATCTGCTGCGTGATGAGCGGCATCCGGCGGCACGTCATATGTTCTCGTTGTCCCTCTGGTTGCTGCTTGTGATGACGCCGGTACAAATTGTATTGGGGGATCTGCATGGCGAAAATACTCGCGATCATCAACCGATTAAACTGGCGGCGATGGAGGGGGCCTGGGATCCGCCGCCGCCAGGCGCAGGCGAGCCGATGCGACTGTTTGCTGCACCGGATATGGCGCAGCGCCGTAATCACTGGGAAGTGGCCATTCCGGATATTGGCTCGCTCTATTTACGCCACAATCTAACCGGACGGATCCACAGCCTTAATCACTATCCGCCAGAGGATCTCCCCTGGGTTCCGGGGGTGTTCTGGTCATTTCGCATCATGGTCGCTCTGGGTTTGCTGATGCTGGTGGCGGGCATTGCCGGACTGGTGATACGGCTGCGTGGTCGATTGTGGCGGACGAGGTGGTTTCAGTGGTCGATGGTGTTAATGGCACCCGCTGGTTTTACCGCCATGCTGGCGGGCTGGGGGGTAACGGAAACCGGTCGCCAACCGTGGGTTGTTTACGGTTTGCTTCGTACGGCGGATAGCGTTTCGCCTGTTTCGCCTGCACTGGTTCTCGGCTCTCTGGTGGTGATCGTTGTGGTCTATCTGACGCTGTTTGCGCTGGGTCTGTGGTTTTTATTGCGTCTGATGTCGCAACCGCCACATCCGGATGAAGAGGGCGTGATGCCGGATGTTGCCCTTCGCAGCGGGACGGGGAGGACTTAAGCATGCAAGAAATAGGGGGCTTTCCCTGGCTTGAGACACTTTCCGCCGCGGCGCTGGCGATCAGTTTATGGATCTATATCCTGCTTGATGGCACCGATTTAGGCGTCGGTATGCTTTGCGCCTTTCAGCGCAGCCCGGAGGCGCGGCATATCATCAATCTTTCGCTGTTGCCGGTGTGGGATGGTAATGAAACCTGGCTGGTGCTGACGGTTGGCGCGTTACTCGGTTTGTTTCCACTGGCGTATGGCATCGTGCTCAGTGCGCTGTATGTGCCAGTGTTTATGATGCTGTTGGCGCTGGTCGTGCGGGGAATGGCAATCGAGTATCGCCATTATGCGCCGCGTCTGTTCGATACGTTGCTTGTCGTCGGTTCACTGCTCGCTGCGCTGACACAGGGGATTATCTTCGGCGCACTGTTTCAGGGTATTCCAACCGATGGGCAACACTATACGGGGAACGGTATAGAGTGGTTGCTTCCTTTTCCACTCTATTGTGGTATGACGCTGGCTTCCGGGTATTGTGTGATGGGGGCCGGTTGGCTGATTTGGCGCTGCACGAATGAACTGGAAGCGTGGGGACGACACATGATCCCCTGGCTTGCCGGGTTTGCGGGGGGAATGCTCGGTGGACTGCTGGTATGGTGCTCGCTGTTGCCGATCGGGGGAGGCGAGCATTTGCGACACCCGTGGCTCTGGTTGCCGTTGACGATCGTGGCACTGTTGGCGGTGGCGATGTTGACATGCAGCCTGCTGCGACGCTGGGTTTTTGTTCCACTGGCGAGTCTATTGGTGATAGCCAGTTGCGCTTTTATCACCCTGATAATCGCCGTTTTCCCGTGGATCGTTCCGCCGATGCTCACGCTTCACCAGGCTGCTGCACCTGCGTCGACCCAGCGCTTTTTGCTACTGGCTTTTGCCATCCTGACGCCGATTACGCTGCTTTACAACACCTGGGCATTTCGCATTTTTAGTGGGAAAATTTCGGGTTAGTTTCCAGAAATCGGTCTATAAGATAAGGGCGAGAATCTTAACCAGGCAGTCACCCTGCACGGAGATGTTTCATGGCTATAGCAAAAGCGTACAATTTAAAGCAGGCATATCAAATGATTAGCTCAGGAAAACACACTGAAGTCGAGCTGGCGTTTGATGTCGATGCCGATGCGTTTTTTATGTTATCGGCGAATTACGGCATGACCGGGGCGAAAATTACCCGTCACGATAATCATTTTGTGCTGCGGCTTGAAGCGGAAGCGTCCTCTGCTTCCCATTGAGTGACGACGCTTGTCGGTACTTCGGGTGGCAATGTGTGAGCATCGCCGTCCAATACTGTTTTTATCCCATTTGTATGGCTGTCATCTGTGCGTTACATTGATGCCATTAAATAACGGCGAGCCTGGCCACACTGCCTCTGCTTCATCCGGCTTATGGCTTCATTGGTTGTTACCTTCTCTTTACGCCAGCCGGTTTGCGGGCGTACACAAACTCGTTATCTGTCATTGTTCCCGGCCATGTGCCGGGTTTTTTTTATCGATCAACGCGCACGAAGACCACTGGCCAGTTGCGTGAAGGCATCGATGACTTTGGGCAGTGTGGCCTGCGGATCTTCGCTGGCGGCCACCCACAAGGCGGCGTTGAGTGCCGCGCCATTCAGCAAACGGGCAGCGGCCTCCACATCGACGGGGTTCATTATACCGTCGCGTACCATCTCGCTTACCGCTTCCCGCGTGGCCTGTAAACAGGCATTCTGGCTGGGCCAGCGCGAAGGATCGCCAAGAAAAGCAGGGCCATCCAGCAGCACAATACGCTGCACTTCAGCATCCAGCGCCATTTCGATATAAGCGATGCCTTCCGCAAGTAACCTGTCCCAGGGGGAGAGGATATCTGCCGCCCGCTCTCTGGCACGTTGCGCCATTTCGCCGTCCAGTTGGGCGACAACGGCGGCGAGCAATCCCTGTTTATCACCGAAATTATGATACAGCGCGCCGCGTGTCAGGCCGACGCTGGCGGTTAATTCGTCCATGGAGGCGGCGGCAAACCCTTTCTCTGCAAATGCTTTGCGTGCGGCAGCAACCAGTTTGCTGCGGTTCTCTTCCATGGTTTCAGCGCGACGTTTGACGGCCATACTCTCTCCTGTATTCAAATACGCATCGTATGTGAATTGACATACGCGGCGTATGTGTGGTTAATTTCACATACGGTGTGTATATTAAATGAATGTTGCTCGCCGTGCATCCGTCCTTAACCGGCTAACAGCGAAAGGTGACTTATGATATTGCGTGAACCCATTTTCCCCGTTAACCGCCATGCACTGTATGAGGAGCATGGCTATTCCGCCGCAATACGTTCCGGCGATTTAGTGTTTGTCTCCGGACAGGTTGGTAGCCGTAGCGACGGTAGTCCGGAACCGGATTTTGCCGCGCAGGTGCGACTCGCATTTGACAATCTACAGGCGACGCTGGCTGCCGCGGGGTGTACGCTGGACGATATTATCGATGTCACCACTTTTCATACCGATCCTGAACATCAGTTTGCGACGATTATGCAAGTGAAGCAGGCGATATTCCCACACCCACCGTATCCCAACTGGACGGCAGTTGGCGTGACATGGCTTGCGGGGTTTGATTTTGAAATCAAGGTGATTGCCCGCATGCCATCATAAAAAAAAGCCTGCGAACCTTTTCAGGTATCGCAGGCTTTCATAGTGAGAGGCTTACAGCAGGTCGAAGCGATCCAGGTTCATCACTTTTGTCCACGCGGCAACAAAATCGGTAACAAATTTCTGTTTGCCATCGTCGCTGGCGTACACTTCAGCCAGTGCGCGCAGGATGGAGTTTGAACCAAACACCAAATCGGTACGTGTTGCCGTGTATTTCACTTCACCGCTCTTACGGTCGCGGCCTTCAAACAGCTCGGCTTTTTCGTCGGTGGCTTTCCATACCGTGCGCATATCCAGCAGGTTGACGAAGAAGTCGGTGCTCAGCACACCCGGTTTATCGGTAAAGACACCGTGTTGGCTGCCATCGTAATTTGCACCCAGCACGCGCAGGCCACCAATCAGCGCCGTCATTTCCGGTGCCGTCAGGGTGAGTTGCTGTGCCTTATCAATCAGCAGTGTTTCGGTCGTAATACCGTCCCACACGCGACGATAATTGCGGAAGCCATCCGCCAGCGGCTCCATCAGATTAAAAGAGGCAATATCGGTCTGATCCTGACGCGCATCGACGCGGCCTGGTATAAAGGGCACCGTTACTTGCACACCCGCTGCGGCTGCCGCTTTCTCGATGCCGACCACGCCTGCCAGCACAATGACATCCGCCAGAGAGGCGTTAGCCAGGGTTTTCTGGATGCTTTGCAATGCGGGCAGCGCTTTAGCCGCAATGGCATTCACTTCCCACTCTTTTTGCGGTGCCAGCGCCAGACGTGCGCCGTTAGCGCCGCCGCGTTTATCGCCGCCACGGAACGTGGAGGCCGACGCCCAGGCCACAGAGACCAACTCGCTGACGGATAAACCGGACTCGGCGATAGCCGCTTTCAGGTTAGCGATATCCGCGCCATTCGGCTGATGAACCGCTGCTGGCAACGGATCCTGCCAAATCAAATCTTCTTTCGGGACTTCCGGGCCGAGATAACGGGACTTCGGCCCCATATCGCGGTGGGTCAGTTTGAACCAGGCGCGGGCAAAGGCTTCATTAAAGGCTTGCGGATCGTTGAGGAAACGGCGGGAAATCTTCTCGAAATCCGGGTCGAAACGCAGCGTCAGATCGGTCACCAGCATGGTCGGTTTGCGTTTTTTGGCCGGGTCGAACGGGTCAGGGATGATCTCTGGCGCATCTGCGGCAACAAACTGGATTGCGCCGGCCGGGCTGCGGGTCTGCACCCATTCGTATTTGAACAGGTTTTCGAAGAAGTAGTGGCTCCATTGCGTTGGCGTTTGCGTCCAGACCACTTCCAGTCCGGAAGTGATCGCGTCTGCTCCCACGCCGCTGCCGTAGTCGCTTGACCAGCCAAGGCCTTGCGCTTCTATCGGTGCGGCTTCCGGTTCCGGGCCGACATGACTGGCAGGCGCCGCACCGTGGGTTTTACCCAGCGTATGACCGCCGGCAATCAGCGCCACGATCTCTTCATCGTCCATCCCCATATTGCCAAACGTGGCACGGATGGCGGCACCGGCGGATGTGGGTTCACCGCTGGCGTTCGGACCTTCGGGGTTAACATAAATAAGCCCCATTTCCGTCGCGCCAATGGCCGCTTGTGCAAGGCTTTCCGGATGGCGGTGCGCCAGCCACTCTTTCTCATTACCCCAATCGATGTCGAGGTCCGGTTCCCAAACGTCTTCACGACCCGCACCGAAACCAAACGTGCGGAAACCGGCATTTTCCAGCGCCACGTTACCGGCGAGAATAAAGAGATCGCCCCAGGAAATTTTCTGACCATATTTTTGTTTCACTGGCCACAGCAGGCGGCGGGCTTTATCGAGGCTTACGTTGTCCGGCCAGGAGTTAAGCGGTGCGAAACGTTGCTGACCCCGTCCGGAGCCACCGCGACCATCAACGGTGCGATAGGTTCCTGCGCTGTGCCAGGCCATACGAATAAACAGCCCGATATAACTGCCCCAATCTGCTGGCCACCACTCCTGCGAATCGGTCAGCACGCCGCGGATATCGGCTTTCAGTGCGGAATAATCCAGCTTTTTAAATTCTTCGCGGTAATTAAATGTGGCATCGAAGGGGTTGGAACGATTGGAATGCTGATTCAGCAGGTCTACGCGCAGCTGATTTGGCCACCAGTCACTGTTACTGGTCGTGCGGGCCGCTTGCGGCGATGTTTTTTTTTCATGAAAAGGGCATTGCCCGGCGGATGAGGTGTGGGATTGATCGTCTGACGTGCTCATATCTGGCTCCATTTGCTTTATGTCATGCCGTTACGATATACACTGCTTCCGGTTAAAGGTATTTGAATGAATCTACGGATTTGATAGTTAATACCTTTCTATCGGAGCGCAAAAAACCGACAGAAAAGCGATAAATGAACGACCCATTCATAAACATTAGCAATTCCGTCACTGCCGTTGCGGTTTTTTTCGCTGCAAAGTTGGTTTTGCGGCTGCGTACACAAAAAATGGATAATGTGATTGCCTGTAAATGGCATTCAGGGGAAGGGGACGGTTTCCCCCTGGAAAGAGGGGGCTTGAAGAGTGGTCATCCGGCAGGCGATATTTATATAATTCAGAAAAATAAATAAGAGTGATGTGACTTCTCTGGTTATTGGGTTTCCCATGGAGGAACCGTGCTGCACACAATCCGTATCGTCAACAGAATAAAAGAGATTCCCGCTGATAGCGCAAATACCCTCTATTTGCTTCCTGATAGTTGGGATGATTGGGGGACTTTCCGCAATAAATATTACGTTATTCACTACAATCGTCACGGTATCCGCACCGATCTGGGATATATCAAAATTGGTTGTCCGCTGGAGCAACTTGATGATCGCCGCCCCATATTAGACACGGAATTCGCTGCTCTTCCCCAGGGCTATTACGCATTAGGGCAGTCAGGGGAATATTATCAACGTGTTCGTGATCTGGGGCAGGAAACCGCCCGAGACATCCTGACAAAACTGAATGACGTGGTCTGGGATCGGCAACTCTACCTGCAATATCAGGATGAGCAGGCGATGCGGGATTCCTTACAGCGTTATGTCTCCACAACGACCATTGAAGGGCAATTTCGCAATATTTTGCAGGGCCGCGCGGCGCTGACCGAGTTCCACTTTACTTACCAAAAGCCCTATCAATCGCTGCATATTGATTTTGATGTTTATCCGGAGTCGGTGCCGCCAACCAATATCCATGTGCTGATTGGCAGTAACGGGGTGGGTAAGTCGACGATATTAACGGAGATCGCCGATATTGTTGTTGGGCGTGCAACCCGCAGTGACGCCAATATTTACATCAACGATGGCAGCCTTTTTGCCAACGTGATTGCCATGTCGTTTGGCGCGTTTGAGAAATTTAACCCGCAATCCATTGAGAGACGCACCGAGAATCAGGTGACCTACTCCTATATCGGTTCGAAGAAAACCCTGGCGCTCGATGGTAAAACGTTGACCATCGGCAAAACCATGGATGATTTTTTCAACGAGTTTTACCAGAGTCTGCAAGCCTGTCGTTATGAACCGAAAAAAACACTGTTTCTCAACTCTGTTGAACATTTCCGTTACGACCCAATCTTAGCCGCCCTGGCGCTGCCGGAGTTGCTGGAGCAGTGTGATGACAGGCAACGGCTGCACGCCGCCTTTAATGGGCTGAGTTCCGGGCATAAAATTGTGATTCTCAGTGTGGCGAAAATTATCGAAGTCATTGAAGAAAAAACATTATTGCTGATCGATGAACCCGAAACACATCTTCACCCGCCGCTGTTGTCTGCGTTCATTCGTCTGTTATCGACGCTGCTTGCTGAGTGCAACGGCGTGGCGATCATCGCCACCCATTCACCGGTTGTCTTGCAGGAAACGCCAAAACGCTGCGTGACGGTACTCTATCGTAGCGGTGACACTGTAACGTCCGAACGCCCTGAGCGCGAAACCTTCGGTGAAAACGTCTCCGTGCTGACCCGTTCGGCCTTTAACCTGGAGTTATCCCGCACCGGTTACGTCAACCTTATCCAGCAGATGGTGCATGATTATCGCTATTTTGACGATATTTACCGGCAGTTCGGCGGTGAATTGGGGAGTGAAGCGTTATCCATCCTCAGCGCATTAAGCGACGATGAAGGGGACAGGTAAAGATGTACGAGCTACCGTTGCCGACCGAATACCCTTTTGACATTTTTTCCTGCCTGGTGCCCGGTTCGAAATTCGACATATTGCTGGCGAATCCGGAGGTGAGAGACAGCGTTTGGTTTTTTGACGAAATTTATCGGATTAAAGGCGCAACCGCGTCGCTTAATACGTTGCCGGTACTGAAGAAAGCCTTTTTACATCAGATGAGCAAAGAGGAGATGAAAAGTCTCTATAAAAACCGGCTGGTGGACAGTAAAGACGGACGTGATATCTACAATGCTATTATGGAGACGGCGATTAATCGTACCTGCCCGCTGTGCAGTTTGCGTAAAGTCAGCACGCTCGATCACTATCTGCCTCAGGCCCACTACCCACAATATACGTTGCTGCGCGTGAACCTGTATCCGGCCTGCATCGAGTGCAATAAAGCCAAAACCGACAAAGTGAACCCCCGCAAAGCGAAGCAAACATACCATCCCTTTTTTGACAAACTGAAAGGGATTCTATGGCTCTCGGCGGAATACCGCGATACGCCCTCTCCGGCGCTACGCTATTACGTGAATGACCAAGTGCCCAACACCTACGCGTTGCGGGACAGAATGCGCTATCACTTCAACGAACTGGCGCTGGGCGATTTGTATGCCAGCTATGCCGGGCAGGCATTTTCGGACATCAAGGATGCATTGCAGAGGGTATACCGCAGAAAAGGAGCGGTGGGTGTAGAGCGATATTTGGCGCGCCAACATCGGTCGTACTACAAATCCAATCCCAATAGCTGGGAAACCGTATTTTACGAAACACTGAAAAACAGTCCGACCTTCTGTGGCGGTGGGTTTAATAATATCGTCATGATCACCTTTCCGTGATGGCATGCGAGGCAACGCGCTGACGCGTCAGGGCTGGCCTCGCTTACCTCGCTCAAGATGGCAGTGGCGGGGCTTCGCGTCCCACTATATTCCGCACTTGTGTCTTCAAAATCATCGGGTTATAAAAACAACTCACCACAACAAAGGATGATGTGATGGCTGTCGTTACCCCGTTTCCCGTTGAACGTGCGCTGGCGGTGGTTAACCGCTGGTTTGATGAAACCGCCGCCCGACATGCGCCCTCTCAGGCTGCCTTTCCCATTGAAGATAACCCCTTGCGCGCGGCGGAGTATGCGCTGACCGTTAATTGTGATGCACAGCGCATCACGCTGGAGAGTGATGCCGAACGGTTTCGGGAAAACGACGCGGATTCTGATGACTGGCAGGGTAGTCTGACAGCGGAAGAGGTGAACAGGGTCTGGATACCGGCCATCACCTCGCTTATCGAACAACGGCTACACGCCGCGTTTAACTACTACCGCTTTCGCGTTGACGCGCGTTTCGCCACCTGCGATGGCCTGCTGGCTGTCACCTTGCTGGATGTGGTCAATACAGCGAAAATCGCCCAGCTACGCTGCGCAATGGAGACCTGGCAACGCCGGGTGCTGGAAGAGGGCAATGCCCCAACGGATACCCACTCAACGCTGTTTTATTGCAGTAATGCGCTCAATGCGGATTTGTACCCGCAGCCAGATATTGCCGGGTTGCTGCGCGGCTGTGCGCGCATTGAGGCGTTAAACCGCAGCCATCCCGCACTGGCGGAACATCGCCACTGGATCGTCTTCCAGTTAAGCGAATGGGTCGAACAGCACTTTTTACCCCACTACTTTACGGTGGAAAAATCGGGCTGGGGCGAGTGTCATTATCACCTCAAGCCACAGGCGACTTTACTCGTTGATAGCGAGGATGGCGCGCAACCACTTGATCTGCTGCTGTATGTGGCGGTGCTGATCCTGCGTTTTGAACCCAGCTACAGTAAACCGACAGGCTTGCAGTATCTGGCCCTGGCGCAGCAATTAGGCAGTGAAAAAGCCGGGCGATATCTACGGGAGGGCAGCGGGACGCTGGCGAACTGTGAACACCGGAGTCCGCTAATGCACGGCTGCGGCAATGACGTACTGGCGCACATTACGCTACATATTCGCGAGGAGTCCAGTGCGGCGTATCAGCAGGCTCTCGACTTTATTATGCGGCTACTGGAGCAGGGGTTCCCGCGCCATTACCACATTACACTGAAGTCGACTGTGAAAGCCTTTTTGCCGGTTAAAGGCCTCGCGCGCTCTGATACGCACCGTTTTTTTGCTAATGCGCTGCGCTACCCTGAACTGCATGGGGTGCTGGAGCGGTACGCGCGTGTGGCTATCCATCAGTATGAATGGTATGCCGATGCGGAAGCGGAAAAAAATTGCATGCCCGGTAGCTATGCTGTCTTTGGGCTGGCTCTGACCAGTGAGCGTTATTTCCCGCTGCTCTGCGACTACATGGCGCAGGTGGATGATGAACACCAATCCGTACAGGATGCCTTTATTCACGCCTTTATCGGGCATTACAGTTTAAATGAACAGACGCTGCCGGTGCTGGTCTGTTGTTTATGCCGCGCCACCGATGCGCTGAAGATCAAACTCCAGTCGCAACTGGATGATGAATCCCTCCTGCGTCTGCTGGCGGCGCAGCTGACACGTTTACCGTCTCACCGCGCCGAACATATTCTGTCGCTGGTGTGGGGAAAACGCGATAAGGTCGTGAAGCTGGCGGCCAAAGCCGACGGCGGCAAACAGAGTCTCTACCAGGCGCTGCTGCGTGCGGCGGACAAGGACGATAAAGTATGAGTTATATCGACGGTTACGATCATGAACTGATTGGTCAGTTAGGGTATTTACCCATTTACCATCCACTGGAGAAGATCAACGGAGAAGGATGGGGAGCCTACGATTTTAGCGCCACACCGGAGAATTTAGTGCTTGGCGGCGGCAGCGGCGAGCATCCGGGGCTGGTGGTGCACCATTTGCCAATGCTGGTAACCCGCTTTCTGTATGCGCAGTTGAGCGATGCGGAAGAAGCAATGTTAACCGACGGGCAGAAAGCGTTTTTAGATGATCTCTATTATGCCGGGGAGGCGCTGGAGTTTTGCTGCTGGAGTGTAGCGGATTACGCCCGTTTGCAGACCATGGCGGAGAGCCCGACCTTTATGAACCCGGTCACCGCTGAAGAGCGGGTCGAGAACTGGATTGAAAAGTCACTGGGTGAACTGGTCTGGTATGCGCTACCCGACCTGAACCCGCACCACCAGGCATTACAGGATATCTTCCAGCGTTTTGATATATATCCTGCGATGCGCAATGTCACCATTGAACCACCGGGCTACCCGCCAGGGGGTGGCAGAATCCTCGAAAATGGCCGCGTGAAATGGGGCCACCGTCGTTGGCATGGTGGGCAGACGGAACGGCAAAACTGACAAAACGTGCGGTCTTCTTGACACTCCCTTGACAGTTATCTGCCTGGTCAGTAATTTCAATTGTAATTATTGACCAGGCAAATATCATGACAAACTCTACTGATATTCCCACCCCCCGGCTTCATCTTGGTTTGCTGATCCACCTTGCAAACCAGTTCAAAGATCAGTTGATCAGCCACTATTTCTCCGCGACCGACATCACTGCGGCACAGTTCAAGGTACTGATCAGCATCTACAAAGGGTTCAACAGCCCGGTGGAAGTCAGCAAAAATCTGCTGATGGATGCAGGGGCCATGAGCCGCATGCTTGAGCGCATGGTGAAACGTGAGTTAATTGTGCGTAACACCAATCAGGAAGATAAGCGCCAGGTCATTCTTGGATTGACCGACAAAGGGCGGGCGATTTGCGACCGTTTCCAGAATGAGGCGCTGGCCACCATTCTCGGAACGCTAACGGAACGCCTGACACCAGACGAAGCGCAACAGCTTGTTGCGTTGCTGATCAAAATGCTGCCGGATGAGGCCACCCGCCCACATCGCTAAGCTGTCCTGAATAAGGTTACGATAAAGATGCAAACTCCCACTGCCCAACCGGAACGTGCACCGGGTAAACGTAAACGCAACTTTGCCATTCTGTTCATCGTGCTACTGCTGATCGCCGCAGGTTGCTGCGCCTGGTATTTCCTGTATGCCCGTTATTATGAAACCACTGATGATGCGTACGTGAACGCCAACCTGGTGACGCTGACGCCGCAAATCGCCGGTACGGTCACTCAGGTTGCCGTTGACGAAGGTGATTATGTGCAAAAAGGTCAACCGCTGGTGCGGTTGGATCCCAGCGACACGCAAATTGCACTGCAACAAGCAGAAGCCAACCTGGCCAGCACGGTGCGTCAGGTGCGTGGTTTATACAGCACAGTTGATAATTACCGTGCGCAGGTCGAGGCGAAAAAGGTGGCGTTGCAAACGGCGCAAAATGACTATGCGCGGCGACAGAAGATTGCCGCCAGCGGTGCCATCGCCCCGGAAGATCTGGCGCATTACCGTGACGCAGTCACCAGTGCCAAAAGCGATCTTGCTGCCGTGCAACAAGCGTTAAGCACCAATCTGGCGATGGTGGATGACACGGTTGTTGACAGCCATCCGGAAATCAAAAGTGCCGTCGCTACGCTGCGTCAGCGTTTTCTCGATAATGCGCGTAGCACCATTGTCGCCCCCGTCAGCGGCTTCGTTGCCAAACGCGCCGTGCAGCTTGGTATGCGAGTTGACTCCGGCACGACGCTGATGTCGATTGTCCCGCTGGATCAGGTCTGGGTTGATGCCAACTTTAAAGAGAGTCAGATGAACACCATGCGTCTGGGGCAAAAAGTGACGTTGACGGCGGATCTCTACGGCGAAGATGTCGAGTACCAGGGCACCATTGAAAGCCTGGGCATCGGCACCGGTAGCGCGTTCTCATTGCTGCCTGCGCAGAACGCCAGCGGTAACTGGATCAAAATCATCCAGCGTTTACCGGTGCGCATCACGCTTGATCCGCACGATATGGAGAAGCATCCGTTGCGCGTCGGGTTGTCGATGTCCGTACGTGTTGATATCCGCGATACCGACGGTCATCTGTTACCACAGCAGACCGTAGCTGCACCGCGCTTTACCACTGACGTTTACCAGAACGCGCTGGACCAGGCTGATCAACTGGTGGCGAAAATTCTTCATGACAACAACCAGGCGATAGCGTCCAACGCCCGCTAAGAGAGACGTTATGCAAGATAAGTCGGCGTTTACGCCACCCAGCCTGCTGCTGGCGACTATCGCGTTGTCGCTGGCGACTTTTATGCAGGTGCTGGACACCACCATCGCCAACGTCGCGCTGCCGACTATCGCCGGTAACCTTGGCGTCAGTTCCGATCAGGGCACGTGGGTTATCACCTCGTTTGCGGTGTGCAACGCGATTGCGCTACCGCTGACCGGGTGGTTTACCCGTCGCTTTGGCCAGCTCAGGTTATTTGTCGGATCGGTGGCGCTGTTTACCCTGACCTCGTTTCTGTGCGGTTTCGCCCACAGCATGACCGAGCTGATCATTTTCCGTGCGTTACAGGGCTTTTTTGCCGGACCGATGTTCCCGATGTGTCAGACGCTGCTGTTGGTGATTTTCCCCACCAGTAAACGCAGTGTGGCGCTGGCATTGCTGTCGATGGTAACGGTGGTTGCGCCGATTGTCGGACCGATTACCGGTGGCTGGATCACCGATAACTACTCCTGGCCGTGGATTTTTTATATCAACGTGCCGATTGGCATTTTTGCCGCCGTGGTGGTGTGGACGCAACTGCGTGCCCGCGAAGAGACCACCGTTTCATCGCCTATCGATTATGTCGGCATTGTGCTGCTGGTGCTGGGTGTTGGGTTGTTGCAGGTGGTGCTGGATAAGGGCAACGATCTTGACTGGTTCGCCGCGCCGGAAATCATTGTCATGTCGGTACTGTCGGCGATTGCACTGGTGTCATTCGTGATCTGGGAACTGGGGGAACGCCATCCGATTGTTAATCTTCGGCTGTTTAAGGATCGTAACTTTGCCATCGGTACGCTGACGCTGACGCTGGGCTATGCCGCCTTTTTCGCCATTAACATTATTTTGCCGCAGTGGCTGCAAACGCAAATGGGCTATACCGCCATCTGGGCGGGGCTTGCCGCTGCGCCGATGGGTTTTTTGCCGCTACTGCTGACGCCGTTTATTGGCCGCTATGCCAACAAAGTGGATTTGCGCATTCTCGCCACGCTGTCGTTTCTGACCATGGGCGTTTCCTGCCTGATCCGCGCGCAGTTTACTACCAGCGTTGATTTCCGCACTGTGGCGGAAGTGCAGATGTTTATGGGTATCGGCGTGGCGTTTTTCTTTATGCCGATCACCACTATTGTGCTGTCGAACCTGCACGGCCAGGAAGTGGCGGAAGGGTCTGGCCTGGCCACTTTCTTCCGCGTATTGGGCGGTTCGTTTGCGTCTTCTCTGACCACCTGGATCTGGTCGCGACGCGAGGTTTATCATCACGCGTCACTCACGGAGAGCGTGTCGGTCTACAACCCTGCGGCTATGGACTATCTGCATAAGATGGGTGGCGCAACGCAGCAGCACCTGGCGGCGGTGGATAAAACCATTGAGCAGCAAGCGTATATGATGTCGACCATCGACTATTTCTGGCTGTTAGGCTGGGGCTTTATAGCATTGATGGTCGTGATTTGGTTTGCACGTCCTCCGTTTGTGCGTTCCGGTGCGCCGGGCGCGCCGTCGGCCGGGCATTAATTATCAACATGAGAAACGATATGGCACCCGAGTTACCTGGTCGTGATGGGCGTTTATTGCAACACCGTTCGTTTGTGGCGTTCTGGTTGGCGCGAACCAGCTCCAGCTTTGGTTTTCAGATGTTATCAATCATTGTCGGCTGGCAGATTTACTCTCAGACGCACAGCGCGTTCTGGCTGGGGATGATTGGTCTGGTGCAGTTCTTTCCGTCGGTGACGCTGGCGTTGCCGGCCGGGCATATCGCCGACCAGTTTGACCGGCGGCGGGTGGTGTTGCTCGGGCAGATCTGTGAATGGGTGGCGATTGTGCTGCTGGCGTGGTTAACGTGGAAAGGCAATGCCAGCGTCGGCGTGATTTTGCTGCTGATTTTTGTGATTTCGTGCGCGAAAACCCTCGAATCACCGGCCATGGTCTCTATGCTGCCAGCGCTGGTACCGACGGCTATTTTACCGCGCGCAACGGCGGCAAACGCGGTGTCTGGCCAGGCGGCGCAGATTGTCGGTCCGGCGCTCGGCGGGTTTTTGTATGCCGCAGGTGCGGATGTGGTCTACCTCACCACCGCCGGGCTGTATCTGGTGTCGCTGTTATTGGTGATCACCCTGCGTTATGAACAGGCACAGCCGAAACGCACCCCGGCCACGCTCTCATCACTGTTTGCGGGGGTGCACTTTATTCGTAACCGCCCGGACGTGTTAGGGGTTATCTCCCTCGATCTGTTTGCGGTACTGCTCGGCGGCGCGACGGCGTTGCTTCCCATTTTTGCTCACGATGTGCTGCATACCGGGCCGATTGGCTTAGGGTTGTTGCGCAGTGCGCCCGCGGTAGGTGCTCTGCTGGTGGGCTTCTGGTTAAGTCACCGTGCGCTGAATCGCCGCGTCGGGATGATCATGTTTTTCAGCGTTGCCGGTTTCGGCGTCGCCACACTGGTCTTCGCCTTCTCAAGCTGGATGTGGCTCTCCCTGCTGGCGCTGTTTGCGCTGGGCGGCTTTGATATGGTCAGCATGGTGATCCGTGGTTCACTGGTGCAACTGGATACGCCTGATGATATGCGCGGGCGCGTGAATGCGGTGAACTCCATCTTTATTAATACCTCTAACCAGCTTGGCGAATTTGAGTCCGGGATGCTGGCAGCCTGGCTCGGCGCGGTGCCGGCTGTGGCGATTGGCGGCATGGGTACGTTGATTGTAGTGGCGCTATGGATGAAGTGGTTCCCCGGTTTGCGCCATCGCCAGCGTCTGGAAAGTCGTGCAGGGTAGGGCGTAAAACGCAAAAAGCACTGCCACGTGAAATGAGTGGCAGTGAAGGAGCCTGCAACCCTACCGGGAGAGTGGGAGCGGCAGGCCGGCGCGCGAAGCAATAGGCGTTATCAGAAGGTTTCCCATCCGGTATCTCCCGAAGTGGCGGTCGCGGGTGTCAGCCGTGATGTCCGGCTAACGGCGCTGCGTGGCGCAGGGCTGTGTTGTGCGCCGGGCAGGCGGAAGACATTGACCATTTCCTGCAGTTTTGTCGCCTGGTCTTCCAGGCTGCCAGCGGCGGCTGTGGACTCCTGAACCAGTGCGGCGTTCTGCTGTGTGGTGGTATCCATTTCGCTCATCGCCTGGGCAATCTGCGAAATGCCGCGGTTTTGTTCGTCCGATGCGGCGGCAATTTCCTGCATCAGATCTTTCACCTGGGTTACCGAGTGGACTATGCCGTTCATGGTTTCCCCGGCGAGATCCACCTGGCGGGTACCTTCTGCTACCTGCGCCACGGATTCGTGGATCAGGGTTTCAATCTCTTTAGCCGCCTGGGCGCTACGCTGGGCAAGAGAGCGGACTTCACCGGCTACCACCGCAAATCCACGGCCCTGATCACCGGCGCGGGCCGCTTCGACGGCGGCGTTAAGCGCCAGGATGTTGGTCTGGAAGGCGATACCGTTAATCACTGAGGTAATATCGGCAATACGGTGGGAACTGTCGCTGATATCTTTCATCCGCGCCACCGCCGTACTGACCACATTGCCACCCGTGCTGGCGCTGTCGGATGCCGCTATTGCCAGCAGGCTTGCCTGTTGGGCGTTCTGCGCGTTCTGTTTTACGGTCGAGCTTAACTCTTCCATACTGGCGGCGGTTTCCACCACGGCCGCGGACTGCTGTTCAGTACGGGCAGCTAACTCATTGTTACCGACGGCAATCTGGTTTGCCGCTGTACTGACCGAATGCGACGCGGAACGTACCATTACCAGCGCTTCCGACATGCGGTTGAGCAGGGCGTTGAAGGCGGAGATGGCCATGCCGATTTCATCCTGACGACCGGCGTCGAGGTTTTGCTCAAGGTTCAGGTTTTCGCTGATATTGACCATGCCGTCTTTCATCGCGTTAAGACGGTTGCGGATATTAAGCACGGTCAGCAAACCAAAGATACCGAGCACCAGCGTGGCGACCAGCGTTGCCCCGGCAGAAAGGATCATCGAATGCTGAATTAATGCTTTGTTAGCCTGGTTTGACTGTTCAACAAGTTGGGCGTTGTAGGCAATCTGGTCAGTGAAATCTTTCGCCAGCTGGCTAATTTTAGTGGCCACCATCCCCCCGGAACGCATAGTGGCTGCAATGGCGTTGCGATCGTTTGATTCGGAAATTTTAAAATATTGATCCATCACGCCACGGAAACTTTCTAAATCAGCCTGGGTTTTCTTTGATAACTCCAGGTCGTGCTGATCGGAAATCAGGTCACTAAGGTAATGCTGGTGCATAGCGGAAAGTTCATCATAGACTTTTATCGCTTCTTGTTTAATAGCATTCATCTCTGTATCGCTTTCAGCCAGCCCGTGCAAATAGAGCTGCGAACGTACCGAGGTGACTTTAAACATTTCTTTATTCATTGCATCCAGACTGGGTAATATATTGGCCTGGAAATATTCTGTTTCACTGCCGATTTTTGACAATGACATCATGGCGATGACGTTGGTAACAATTAGGCTGATAATTAAAAGCGAAAAGGTCAGTAATAAACGCTTGGTAATGTTCATAAATACTCCCGGTATTGTCAGTGCTATCATTCAATTTTTATGGAAAAAAGGTCAGGCGGGAGTCCTTCCACAACACATTGCCATATCTGTCTGGCATCACAACGAGGCTGTTTTGAGAATATACCTTATATTTACTGATTCTTTTTAAATAATATTGTGGATGGTCTCACAAAAAAAGAAGCTTAAGAAATATTAAGGTATTGAATCTGCAAGATAAATTAATTACTCTGCTACGTTTTATCTCCATCATGGCGCTTATTTCTATTGATATCCCTTTGCCGGCGACCCGTCAAAGGGATAACAAATAAATAACTGGCGTTATTACATTAATGATGCTCATGTCGCGTCGAGAGTTTTTGTAATACCGTAAGCTGTGCAACGGCTTCCTGCATAGCATCCATTCCGGAGGTTAATGCATGCAGGCTACTCAGATGTTTGGCTATATTCTCACGCTCATGGGTTGTTTTATTACTCATCGCGGCAATGGTGTCAGCGGCAGTAATAGAGTGCTGTGCCATATTACTGGCAGTTTCAACGGTATTGTTGGCGACAGCGCGAATACGCGAAATGGTGCTTACTGCCTGATTAATATTTTCTGCCGTCGCATCCGCCTGTTCTTTAGAGGAGTGCGCGAGTCGCCTGACTTCGGTTGCCACCACTGCAAAACCCCGCCCGGCCTCACCGGCACGCGCCGCTTCTACGGCGGCATTCAATGACAGCAAGTTGGTCTGGAAGGCAATATTGCTGATACCGCTGGTAATGTCATTTATACCCGCAGAAATTTTTTCCAGATCGTCCAGCCCCTCGACTAAACGGTTCTGTGCTTCCTGGCTCTGCATGGCGATATCACTGATGGAGCGAATACTGCTTTCGGCCATGCCCAGTGTTTCATTCTGGGTTTGTGTTGCTGCTTCCAGCATGGGCAGTGCTGCCATCAGTGGCGCCAGTTTTTGCTGATAGGCGACCACGCGGTTAATCACTCCGGTCTGGAAATCATTGAGCGCCTCCCAGCGGCGCAGCGCACGTTGGGCGTAATGCCCGGCATAGCTGGCATATTCCACAGGGAAGTGGGTCATGGCTTTGACGTTATGGTTAAAAAATACCAGCGCCGATAAGGTCTGGTTAATCGGCACGCCGAGAATTTCGCCGAAGCTGGAGAAACCCGCCGCCGGTAAGCCTTTAAAGAAATGGGCGTTGTGCAACTGTGACTCGCTGCCGAGGCGGCGCAAGACACAGTCGTTCATCAGGATTGCCGCAGGTTTGCCCAGCGGGGTAATAAAGTTCTTCCAGTCGTGCAGGGTGGCTTGTTTAAAATCGGTCTCTTCCAGCAGATGCAGGCGGTCGCCAAACTCCAGGTCGCAGAAAAAATGCACGCCGTCGTCGTCAATTTTGGCCACCGAGCGGATAAAATACTCATCACCGACTTTTACGCCGAATGTTAATCCCTTCAGCCCCTCTGTCAGGTGCTGCTCATCGCAATGCAAATGTTCCGCCAGCGCGGTCGTGAAGTATTGCTGTTTTCCCTGTTCATCAAAGACTGACGTGACCGTGCGCGCGACCGGATCGGCCTGCGCGATAAGCCAGCTTTTTTTGAGTGGCTTAAAGTTCTGGCTTTTAAAGGGGGCGAAGGATTTACCGGCTGCCATTTTACAAAAAATGATCACCGCTTTGCCTTGCAACACCTTACCGCCCACGCTTATCCACGTACCGTCAAACGCCAGTTTACCGCCCGCAGAGCCGCCAATGGTCAGACATGGAAAACGGCCGCTCTTATACCAGGCCTGCATCAGGAACCCTTCGGACGCGGACAAGCCATCGCAATAGATCATGGCAAATGTGCGGTCTGAAGAGAGCGGCATTTTGACCTGCAACCTGTCCAGCTCTTGCGTAATGGCTTTAATGCGATCGGTCGCGGTATGGGTGTTTTTAACATGTAGATCAACGATATGCACTTCGTGCTCAGCGATCAGATTGTCCGGCAACATCAGCCAACTGCCTTGTTGTCCGGCGCCATCGCAATAGGTGGTTTCCCGGCAACTGCTACTCAGTGCGCCGCTGGAAGAGAGCGTAACAACTGTTAAATGTGAAGAGGAGAAACGCTGCCAGGCCTGACTGACACGGGCATAATCGGCATTGGGCGGCACAAACGTCATCAAAATGCCTGCTGCGTGATTACTTAACCCCGCAGCGGCCAATGTTGCGGGCATAGCCTGACAATCATAAGTACCATTGGCGGGATGGTGACGACCGCGAAGCAGGGAGGCGCCAGGAATTTTTTTTATCGCCGTGAGTACAGACATATTTCACCTTTGTTTTTATTGGGTTAATCAACAAATTGTAGGGCGGACATCCTGGTGAATTTATGGGGCTAAACGGCTAATCCTTGCGATAGCGCTTATGGTATTAATCGTAAGTCTGCGATCTATTTTTTATTATTCATTCTGCAATGTTATCGCCTATCGCTTACAAAACTTTAATAGATTATTCACAAATGCTGCTGCTCTCTTGGTCGGATCATTATTATTTGTTTGGTGCCGGAAATTGTGCTGTCGACAATGTGATCTTGCTCATAAGAACATTCTCAATTCATGGGTTGTACTGGGAATAATATATCCCTTAATTATGAAGCGGTTGGTTTCCTGCCAGTTTTCACTTCTTTTTTAGTCAGTTGATTAAGTCGTTATTTTAAGGCGTAAATATTTTTCAGCGCCATCCTGCGCCAGGATAATGGCCCTCTCTTCATCAAAGTGCTGTTGCGGTGGTGAATGTTTTGCTCACTTTCTAAGCATAGATAACGTGAATACCGTACTGATAAATGTGAGTCGACAGTGACGGGAAAAAAGAAACGCCGCTGGTTCTGTCCGTTAATAACCCTTCGTGAATGTTCCCGATAATAAAAAAAGAAAGCTAGCGAAAATTTTCTTTTTTATCAGGTGATGATTTATTTTTTACGCCGTTGCGCTTGTTGTTTTTGTATTATTGTTCTATGCATGTTCGTTTCTGTTGTTATCTTGTTTTTGCTCTATTCTTTATAGGGTGTTGATGATTTGCATGGCGATTTTTAAATAGTCAGGGCATCAATGTTTTTATCATTCAGTAAAAGGTAGTGAGTGCATAAATGATTATTTTTGTGTTTATGCTCGCTCATTTTTATTACGGCTTCGTCAGTCAGTATTGGCTTGTTATTTACGGGAGAACACGCAATGAGAGCACTTACCTGGCATGGTCCGCATCGTGTGAAAGTTGAAAACATGCCCGATCCGGCTTTAGCCGCGCCGGACGATATCATCCTGCGCGTGACGGCAACCGCGATCTGCGGTTCCGATTTGCATCTTTATCGCGGCAAAATACCCGGCACGCATCATGGAGATATTTTCGGGCATGAATTTATGGGGGAGGTCGTTGAGGCAGGCCCCGAAGTGAAAGCCGTCAGCAAAGGCGATCGCGTGGTTATCCCATTTGTTATCGCTTGTGGAGACTGCTTTTTCTGTCGTCTGCAACAATATGCTGCGTGCGAAAAGACCAATAGTGGCAAAGGCGCGACGCTGAACCGCAAAACCATTACGCCGCCTGCCGCCCTCTTTGGCTACAGCGATATGTATGGCGGGATACCCGGCGGTCAGGCCGAATATGTGCGGGTGCCAAAAGCCAATACCGGGCCATTTAAAGTGCCGGATACCCTGCCGGATGAGAAAGTCTTATTTCTCTCCGATATCCTCCCTACGGCCTGGCAGGCAGTTAAAAATGCTGAGGTCAAACAGGGCTCAAGTGTTGCGATTTACGGTGCAGGGCCGGTGGGACTGCTGACGGCGGCATGCGCGCGACTGAATGGCGCAGAACAGATTTTTATCATTGATCATAATGATTACCGGCTGGCGTTCGCACAGCAACGCTACGGCGCAATCCCCATTAACTTTGATAAAAACGACGATCCTGCCGCCTGGATAATTGAGCAGACGCCGGGCAATCGGGGCGTGGACGCGGTGATTGATGCCGTTGGCTTTGAAGCGAAAGGGAGCCTGACCGAAACGGTGCTAAGCACCTTGAAAATCGAAGGCAGCAGCGGGAAAGCGCTCAGACAGTGTATTGCTGCTGTGCGCCGCGGTGGAATTGTCAGCGTGCCTGGTGTGTATGCCGGGTTTATTCATGGCTTCCTGTTCGGCGACGCCTTTGATAAAGGCCTCACCTTTAAAATGGGCCAGACGCATGTTCACGCTTACTTACCGGATCTGCTTAACCTGATTGAGCAAGGGCATCTGACGCCAGAAGAGATCGTCACACACCATATGCCGCTGGAAGAGGCGGCGCGTGGTTATGAAATCTTCGAAAAACGCCAGGAAGAGTGCCGCAAGGTGATCCTGGTGCCAGGCATGAGCGCCGCAAAGGCGACACTGTAAGTTGGTTTCACGGCGGTGGAAGTCAGCACCGCCCTATTTACACAGAGGGAGGAAGTGATGACGACACCGTCTCTATCTATCGCCAATGAACTGGGGCGATTGTTACAGGAAAAAAAGCTGCAACTGGCGACTGCGGAGTCGTGTACCGGCGGACTGATAGCCTCTGCGTTGTGCGCGGCAGAAAATACTCCGGCGTTCTACGGTTGCGGGTTTATCACCTATACCGACGAGGCGAAAATTCGATTGCTTGAGGTCAGCGCCGGGACGATAGCAACGCACACGGCGGTGAGCGAACAGGCGGTAAAAGAGATGGCCGCAGGTGCACAGCAACGTTCGGGGGCGCATGTCAGCCTGGCGGTAAGTGGTTATGCCGGGCCGGAGGGGGGAGAAGATGGCACGCCAGTGGGCACCATCTGGTTTGCATGGCAGCTTCCCGACAATACGCTTTCGACGAAAGTGAAGCATTTTGACGGCGACAGTGAAGCGATTATTAAGCAAGCGACAAGTTATGCCATGGGAACATTAATCATGTTATTAGCCGGGTACGGTGAGGCCAGGGAATAACCTTTTTTAGCCAGTACGAAGACCGGCGAATGACATCAGAAGTTTAATCAATGTGCTGGCAATAAAAAGTGCCAGCACGCTACTGAACCACAAAAAAATAAACCACATCACTTTTCTGGCGGTGGCCTGAGGTTTATTTAACATCAGTGATATCCCTCCCCGGGATGAATTTTCCCGCGAAACACGTAATAACTCCATGAGGTATATACCAGGATCAGGGGAATGATCAGCAGTGCACCTACCAGCATAAATCCCTGACTTTGCGCCGGAGCGGCGGCTTGCCACAGTGAAATATCCGGCGGAATAATATTCGGCCATATACTGATGCCAAGGCCGCTGAAACCGAGAAAGATGAGCCCAAGCGTGAGGATAAAAGGCAACATGTGGTAGTGGGGCTGTTGCAGCATTCGCCAGAGGCAGAGGCTCAGTATCACAACCAGTAACGGAACGGGGGCAAAAAACCACAGATTGGGCAGGCTGAACCAGCGCAGGGCAATATCGCTGTGTGCCAACGGAGTCCAGATACTGATAACGGCGATGGCCAGCAATAAGGCGAGCAGCAGCGTCCTGGCAGCTGTGCGCATCGTATACTGCAAATTCCCCACACTCTTCATGACCAGCCAGGTGGAGCCGAGCATGGCGTAGGCGACAACCAGCCCGATGCCGCAAAACAGATTAAACGGCGTAAGCCAGTCCAAAGCACCGCCGCTGAAGGTGCGCTCGCTGACAGGGAAACCGTTGATCACCGCGCCGACAACGATCCCTTGTGTAAACGTGGCGAGCAGGGAGCCCGCGAAGAAAGACCTGTCCCAAAACGATTTGTGAGCGGGCGTTGCTTTAAAGCGGAACTCAAACGCAACGCCGCGAAAAATCAGCCCGATCAACATCAGCGTGAGAGGAATCGCCAGGGCATCGGCAATCACCGCATAGGCGAGGGGAAATGCGCCAAAGAGTCCGGCGCCGCCCAGGACCAGCCAGGTTTCGTTGCCATCCCATACCGGAGCGACGCTGTTCACCATAATGTCGCGTTCAAGCGGATCCTGAATCGCAGGGAAAAGAATGCCAATCCCCAGATCGAAACCGTCCATTACGATGTACATCAGCGTGGCGAAAACGATAATGACAAACCAGATCAGTGATAAGTCGATACCCATTAGTGATCCTCCTCGCCCTGTAACCGTTCCCCGGTGGCAGACAACGGACGCGCCGGTCTGCCATCTTCCGGGGGCTCGTCGATCGGATGCGGCCCTTTTTTGATCAGCCGCAGCATATAGCTGTAACCCACGCCGAATACCGAGCTGTAGACCACAATAAACAGCAGCAGACTCAGGCTCATTTGCAGCGTGCTGTGTGCAGACACGGCGTCTGCGGTGCGCAGCAGCCCATACACTACCCAGGGTTGCCTCCCCACTTCAGTGGTCACCCACCCGGCGAGGATTGCCACCAGACCGGCTGGCCCCATCCACAGCGCAAAATGAAGAAAAGGCCGGGCGTGGAATAAACGACGCCGGTATCGCAACCATAATGCCGCGAGACCCAGAACAATCATCAGTACGCCCATGCCCACCATCAGCCTGAATGACCAGAAAACGAGGGTGGAATTGGGCCGTTCCGCTTTGGGAAAGGATTTCAGTGCCGGAACCTGCTCATTTAATGAGTGGGTGAGAATCAGGCTGCCGAGCGCCGGGATTTCTACCGCATAGCGGGTGCGCTCCTGTTCCATATCAGGCAGGCCGAAGAGGATCAGCGGTGTGGCTTCACCTGGCGGATTCTCCCAATGTCCTTCAATGGCGGCGATTTTCGCGGGCTGATGTTTAAGGGTATTCAGACCATGCATATCGCCAACAAAGGCCTGCAAGGGCGCGACAATCAGCACCATCCACATCGCCATTGACAGCATTTTGCGTATGGCGGAAGAGTCTCTGCCGCGCAACAGATGCCATGCTGCTGAAGCGCCGACCAGCAGCGCGCTACTGAGAAACGCCGCAATGGTCATATGCAGCAGGCGATACGGAAAAGAGGGATTAAAAATGACCGCCAGCCAGTCAGTCGGCACGACCTGACCGTTTTCAATGGAGAAGCCTTGCGGTGTGTGCATCCAACTGTTGGATGCCAGGATCCAGAAGGTGGACATCAACGTGCCGAGGGCCACCATGCAGGTGGCGAAAAAATGCAAGCCTGGACCTACCTTACTCCAGCCGAACAGCATCACGCCGAGAAAACCGGCTTCGAGGAAGAAGGCGGTCAGCACTTCGTAGGTCAACAACGGGCCGGTAATACTGCCGGCAAACTGTGAAAAACCGCTCCAGTTGGTGCCGAACTGGTAGGCCATCACCAGACCTGACACCACGCCCATGCCGAAATTAACGGCAAATATTTTTAACCAGAAATGGTAGAGCGCACGCCAGTCGCTATTTCGTGTTTTTAACCAGAGCCCCTCCAGCACCACAAGATAGCTGGCAAGACCGATGGTGATGGCCGGGAAAATGATATGAAACGAGACGGTAAAGGCGAACTGTAGTCTTGCCAGATGAAACGCATCCCATGCAAACATGTGGGTCACCTTCTAAAAAAACACCCCTTGTTTAAGGGGTGTGTAGCGTAAGCAATACGGATGGTTATTCCTCTCGGGGCTCGCCGCTACCCAGTTCTGCACCGGTTAGCGGGTCGACGGCAGGATCGGATTGGGTGCGTTTAGCCATCGCTTTCACCAGCGCTTCCTGCTCCTTACTGAGCGTCACCGTTGCCAGACCATCACCGCCGTCGACCGCAGGTTGCGGATGAGCAACGTACTCGAAGTGTTCATCGCTGTTCCAACTGCCGCGCGGATCGTCCCCCTCCGACATGTTGTAATAGACGTGGGTGTACTGCTCAACAGGTGGCAATTTGCCCGGCGGGAAATTATTGCGAATGGAATAGAGCGCTTTCTCAAATGACAGTTGATGCGCTGCTTCGCGCGTCATCAAGAAACCCAACGCGTCTTTGACGCCGGGATCATCGGTGACATTGATCAGGCGCTCATAGATGATTTTGGCCCGGGCCTCTGCGGCAATATTAGAGCGCAGATCCGCCGTTACTTCGCCAATGGTATCAATATAGGCTGCCGTCCAGGGCACCCCCGCGGAATTGGTCAGTGCGGGGCCACCGCCGTACAGTAACGAGGTGATATGGCTGTCGTTACCATTCTCCGTTAACGAACGGTAAAGCTCGGCTTCATTTTCCGTGCCTTCCGCTAACTGGCCTTTTGCCCCTTTATTGAGCATACCGACCAGCGAGCCAATAATTTCCAGATGGCTCAGTTCTTCGGTCGCAATGTCCATGAGCATCTCCTTGCGCCCGACATCTTCATCACCCAATCCCTGGGTAAAGTAACGGCAAGCGGCGGCAAGTTCACCTTGAGGGCCGCCGAATTGTTCGAGCAAAAGGTTCGCCAGCCCCGGATTAGGTGCGCTGACCCTGACGGTGTACTGTAATTGTTTCACGTGTCGAAACATAAAACCTCCGGTTGCGTGGTGGTTATTTCTTCGCTTCGACGCCGTCTGCTGCATCACGAAGTAAAAATTGTTCAGTGACAACAGGCAAATGTGTCAGTGCCCAATCTGCCATCGCTTCTTCTTGCGCAAGGATTTGCTCAAATATTTCTACACTGGCGGTATCGCCGACCTTTTGCGCAGCAGCAATTAACGAGGTATAAGAGGCAATTTCAAATTGTTCGAATACATAACTACTGATAGAACCTTTGACAATTTCGTCGGAGGCAAACATACCGCCGATAGATTGTCCCATTGCCGCCATTTTACTGGTGGCATCTTTTAATAACGAGCGACTGATACCGTTACGATCAATGACTTCTTCCAGCAATTTAATTTGTGACTGCGTTTCAGTCAGATGCTGCTCGATTCGCGCGCGCAAATCAGGGTAATTATCGATACGGCTACTCATGGCATTAAGCATAGATTCTGCTTGTTTTTCCATCGCGTGCGCATCCCGTAGCCAGTCATGATAATTTTCTTGTGGCGTCATGATACATTCCTCAGTAATTAATGTGCTTAGCAGAGAAGATTAATGTCGTCGCATAGCTATTAAAGTCAGGGGTTATTCAACTTCAGCTTTTTGATTAATGGTCGATGTTGCGATCTGGGTCAGCAGACTGTCCGTGGTTTTTTCTTCATCTAACGTTGCAGAGAGTAATTTTTGTGCATTCTTCAGCCCTAACTGACTGGCCAGTGTACACAATGTGCCATACGAGGCGATTTCATAATGTTCCACTTTCTGCGCCGCCGCAATCAATGCAGCGTCACGCACACTGCCTTTTTCCGTGGCGTCGATAACTTCATTGGCTTCATCAATCAGCCCTTCCATTGCATGGCATTTCATGCGCTTAATCTTCATTTCAGGCTCAGCTTCAACAAGCTGATCGATGCGTTCAATTTGCCCCTGAGTTTCTTCATAATGCTTTTTAAATGCATCGGATAATTCGCTGTTTGATGCCTCTCGCGATAATTTCAATAATGCGCGAGAAAGCTGTTTTTCAGCACTATAAATATCGGATAAAGAATGAATGAATAGATCGGTAAGAGAATTAACCTGCATAAATTATCACCTTTTATTGAACAGGAAATAGTAGCGAGCCGCTTAACGGCTCGCCGTCATTGCAAATACTTCGCAAGTGTTTAAAGCCGTGGTAATTAGAAACTACTCACCCGATTTGCGGCCGCCGCCATGGCTCTGTTGACCGCCTTTTTTACCGGCTTCAGAAGCACGTTCAGGGTCATTTTTAAAATTACCGCCGCTATGTTGACCACCTTTACGTCCTGCTTCAGACGCTTTTTCACGATCTTCTGCGAAATTACCAGAACCGCCACGATGTTCAGCCATGTTATTTCTCCAGTTTCGTTGTTTAAATAACGACATATTTAACTACTCATGTCGTTGCCCTCGGTATCTAACTCTAGTCGGGGAGAGGAATATGTCAAAGCGGAGCGCGGAATGGTAAGGTGCATCAAATAGTGATGTCCCGTTTGTTGTTGCGTTACTTAATTGGTTTGGGTTCGCTGAAAATATACCTTTTAAAATAAGTGCGTTGAATGATGCGTTGATGGACATTGCGGGGAAAAATAAGGTGATAACAGCCCGGAAAGTCTGCCAAAACGCAACGGCGATGGTCTGTCTTTTCCCCGTGTATGAATGTTTGCGGGAGAAAATATAAATTATTTTAACGCGTTTAAGATAAATCTGACAAAGAAAAACCCTCAGGAACAGGAAATCCGGTCTGCACCTGAGGGCATGCAAATGCATACTCGTTACGCTAGTTAGTCTGCTAATAATCGGCGGCAATGCATTCAGAATGTTCCTGATTTTCAACGAAACGGCAAATTGTAACCCGTTGTTGGATAAGAAAACACCAAAGGGTATTTCTCTTTATGCGGGTTATCTGGCGTCACGCGACAACCGTAAGCGGCTTACTATTTCTTTAATCTGGTAAAGCAGGAGAAGGTCCTGTTTCGGCAAGTCATCGCCAGACAGGTAATCAGCGAAACGGCGAGGTGACAAATGGGATGTAATAATGAGCGGCTGCCCGGTGTGAAAGAAAGTGTGCGGGCGCTTAATTTTGAATCGACGTTTCGGCGGATTGGGTTTGTTCTGTTATTAAGCATTATTGTTGCTGCATTGATGGGTTTTTTCTCCGGCGGCTATATCAGTTCGGCGACGAAAATGAACCGCACGCACTCGCTAAAAGTGGAATATGAACGCGTTGGCCGCCTGCAAAATGAGTTGAGAATGAAAATTTCCCCGCACTCGCTGATAGCCGATACTTATCTCTTCAGCATCGGTGGCGCATTCAATGAACGTTTTCAACCGGGTAGCGTGTGGCCGCAACCGGATCGCATGTTCAGTCAGGGGGAGACGCTTTATCTTGTCTATAACGATGTCGCTGGCAAGCGTGATTTCAGCGTTCGGGTGTACGCAACCCCTTCTACGGCGGGGAAAGCAGTCAATACGGTAAAGGTGAATGATGAGCCTGAAGTCCGTTTCTGGCAGTTTATTTTTCCTTAGGAGAAGACGATGGAGATGGTACTGAGGGCCCTGGCCATTTATCTTATTTTGCTGCTGGTTTTTAAAGTGGCTGGTCGTCGTGCGCTGTTACAGATGATTTGATATTATTATTGATCATCAGCGAGGCGACGCAGCAGGCATTACTGGGGAATGACTTTTCGGTGACTGGCGCCATGCTGACGATCATTACGCTGGTAACGGCCGATATTCTGTTTGGATTGATGAAAAAATATATTTCCGGCGCAGAAGCGGTGATGGACGGCACGCCAGTCATTCTGGTGGAAAACGGCATTCCATTGATGGACAAACTGCAAAAAGTGGATGTCTCCTGCGATGATATTTTGGTTGCTGCGCGCCAGAGTCAGGGGATCACCGAGCTAGGTAAAATAAAATATGCGATTCTGGAGCGTAGCGGGCATATCTCAATTATTCCAGCCGAAGGGTAAGCCAAAAGGGATGGGCAGACTGTCGCCATTTCTGCTTGCCGGACAGAATAGCGCGATGTTTGCGGAATACAGTTGCGGAACCGCGCATATTGATGCCCAACAAAACGGTCGTAAAATAGCCAGGCGCCTGTATGTCTCTTCCTCTGAGTGTTGATTGCCATGATGCCGATAAAAGCGCTCTGTCTTAGCTTTTTTTGCCTCGTTCTGCTGTCACTTATCGCCAGCCTTGCCCAGGCCATGCATCATCGTGAATCGCGGGCACAGGAGGGCTGGTGGTCTGCTCGCCGTGACTCCGCGGGTATGGCACCCGATGCCCGGATAAATGCGCAACTGGCGATAGTTCAGGTCTATGCCGCGCCAACATGGGGCTGGAAAGGTGTTGTCGCAGTGCATCCATGGATCATCTTTAAGCGCGCGGGGGAAAGGGAATATAGCCGTTACGAAGTTATTAGTTGGGGGGCGGGTGATAAAGTGCGGCGCAATAGCAACCTGGCTGATGGCTACTGGTATGGTGCACAACCCCGCCTGTTGGTTGAACACCGGGGAGCTGAGGCTGCCGCGATGATTCCACAGATTGAAGCGGCCATCCGTACTTATCCATGGCCGCAGACCTATCACGCCTGGCCGGGGCCGAACAGTAATACATTTATTGCTCATATCGGGCGCAACGTGCCGGCGCTGAAACTGGATATGCCGGCGAATGCGGTGGGCAAGGATTTCCGCTCACTGCGTGACCCCGTGGGTTTACCGCCATCGGGGGGCGGCGTGCAGCTGTCGCTACTGGGTGTTGCAGGCGTTACGCTGGGTGCTGAAGAGGGATTCGAACTCAACGTGCTGGGTCTGAATGTGGGACTGGATTTGACCCCGCTACGCTTACGGCTGCCGTTTATCGGCGGGATCGGCCGTGATAATTTGCAAAAGAACGTTGATGAAGGGTGACCTTTTGCACTGTCGTTTGCATAGCGACTCGTTAAACTGATTAACGTGCTGTTATGTCCCTGCCCGTTTGTCAGGGTGTTTTTTTGACGAGCCGCATATCTGGTTAATAAACGCAGCGTCTTTACGTTAATCAAACAGGCCGGTCTCTCCATTATTCTTTATTTTTAGCGTCATCATTCATCATATTCACCCTGATCGACACGCTATTATTGCCGTGCAGAAAATGATTATCAAAAAGTCTGACATGTGATACTAACACTGAGAGACAACAAAAAAGGGTAAAGGGTAGCGGAAGATGTCGCACAATAACATTGCCAGAAAAGTACAAAATCTTCAGTCATCGGCAATCCGGGAATTATTGAAACACAGCAAAATGGACGGGGTTATTTCGCTTGGCGGCGGTATTCCTGATCCCGATCTGTTTGACCGCGAAGGGCTGCAAATCGCGATGGATAATGTGCTTTCCAGTGGCTGGAAAGAGGCGTTTCAGTACGGCCTGAGCGAGGGGAGCCCGGCGTTGCGTGAGGCCATTTGCTCGTTGCTGAGCAAACGGCAAATACACTGTCATGTGGATGATGTGGTTGTAACGTCTGGCTCTCAGCAATCACTGGATATTCTGGCGCGTGCGCTGATCGATCCCGGCGATGTGGTGGTGGTCGAGCGGCCGACCTATCTCGCGGCGTTGCAGATTTTTCAGTTAGCGGAAGCCAATCTGATGTCGGTAGGCACTGATGGTGACGGGATGATCATCGACGAGCTGGAGGCGTTGGTGAAGACTACGCGGGTGAAGGCGGTGTATATCGTCCCGACGTTTGGCAACCCCGGCGGCGTGACGCTGGCTGAGCATCGTCGTAAGCAACTGGTGGAATTATCGAAGCGCTACGGCTTCGTTATTATCGAAGATGATCCGTACGGCGAAATTAACTTCACTGATAAAACCTTTACGCCGCTCAAAGCCTGGGCGGAGACGATGGATAACAGCGACAACGTGATTTATACCTCCACTTTTTCAAAAATCCTTGCGCCGGGAACCCGTGTTGGTTGGCTGGTAGTTCCGGGGTGGCTGAAACGCCAGGTGGTAAATCTTAAGCAGGCGACGGATTTGCATACCAGCGCATTATCGCAGTCCTTAACCTGGCACTATTTGCAAACAGGGCGGTTGAGCGGGCAAATTGCGCTGATCCGTGATGCTTATAAACAGAAATGCCAGACGTTATCTCAGCACCTTGAAAAGGAACTGGGCGACCATTTGACGTTTCATCAGCCGATGGGCGGTATGTTTTTATGGGCAAGATTTAAATACGAACTGAATACCACGCAATGGCTGCAAAAAACGCTGAATAACGGTGTTGTTTATGTACCCGGGGAGTTCTTTTATTGTAAGGAACCCGATCATTCCACGCTGCGTATGTCTTACGTGAGTGTCCCGGAAGCGAACCTGAAAGAAGCGGTTGTACGGTTAAAAGCCTCGCTGGATGCGTCGGTGTGACCCCCGGGAACGTCGCTCTGCCATGGGGTGCTACGCCTTCTCGCACAACCCGGTTTACCTCGGGTTTGTGGGTATTCATCTCAGCGCGGCGATACTGTTGGGTAGCACCGCAGGCGTGCTTGCTACCCCTGTCCTGATTGCCCTGATTTCAGCGTTGCATATTGAGGTTGAGGAGGCGGCGATGCGCAGCCTGTTTGGCCGGGAATGGGAAACGTACAGCAACAAAACCGGTCTCTGGTTGTAGCGTGTTGCGCCAATCTGACCGGCTTGCGGCGGGTTGCAAGCTGGTTCAGAGCCTAACAACCAGGCCTTGCCTGAAGCACTGTCGGGTAACGCTGGCTGTGATTTTCACCGTTTCGAGGGCGGTGTTATCCTTCGCAATTCAGTGTCAGATACGGTTTATCTCAGCGGCGGTTTTGATTTGCTGCGTTGACTGAATAAATTCAGACAGCAATACCCTGAACTCAAAATAAGTCGGGCCTGTTCGAAGGAAAACCTGCAATGCTCGCGGGATAATCTGAATAATCGATATTTGCCATTGTCTGCCGCAATGGCCCGTCCTGAATGTGCGCACCCATTAAAAATGAGAAGCTGGTTCCCTTTGCCTCTTTTACAATGCAATAATCCTCACAAAATGAGGTGGATAAGAGGTCACAGGAACGGATTTATTATTCTGGAAATTAATCGTTGTCATTTTATCATGGTGAGAAATATTACCAGGCTATGGGGTTTGAATATTAAGATATATTAAGAAAACTGTTCTTGAATAAGTTATTTATCTTAAGGTTGGCCTAATAATAGCGCGCGATGATGATATTGTTCCCTCTGAGGTTATTATATGAGAATAATGTCGCCTTACACGCTAAAATGGTTACCTGGCGGTTCCGAACACAATGATATTTCCCTGTTGATTCGTGAAAGCTATTCTCAGGTTTACCATGCCACGCTTTCCGCTTGTATGCCCTGGCTACTTGGTTTGTATGACTCAGCGGGTGAGTTAAAAGCAGCCTGTGGCATCCAGACCGCTCCGCAGGGGGCATTCTATCTGGAGCACTATCTCGATGAACCGGTGGAAACGCTGTTGTCCTCGCAGATTGCCATGCCTGTGGAACGCGGGACAATCGTCGAAGTGGGTAATTTTGCAGCGTGCGATGGCGCGTCTGCGCGCGTGATGTATGCTGCTCTTTGCCTGCTTTTGAATCGCTACCACTATACGTGGATTGTTTTTACCGGTACCCGGAAAATCCGCAATACCTTTCGCCGACTTAACCTGCAACCCATTCCGCTTAGCCCGGCTAACCCCGAACGGCTGGGTGACGCTGCGCTGGAGTGGGGAGACTACTATCAGCATGACCCTTACATCATGGCCGGTGAACTGGCGGGGGGGCATATCGCCTTGAGCCAGACCAGTCTGCTGTTGAACCTGTTTATCCATTTACCTGATGCCCCCTGGACCGTCGCTACAGGAGAATCCTATGTTTCCGGACTTGCTTAAGCAGCAGGCTGCCTGCCAACCCGACGCTATCGCCCTGTACGGTGAAACCCGTGAATGGAACTGGCGACAATACCATGAGGCGGTTGAAGAGATTGCCCGGCAATTAACCTCTCTGGGGGTAAAACGCCTGGCGTTAGAGTCAGAAAACAGTCCTGAATGGGCCATTTTCGACCTTGCCTGCTACGCGGCCGGGATCGTGATGGTTCCGGTGCCGTCCTTTTTTACCGCTGCTCAAAAGGCTTGGGTGCTGTCATCCGCCTCTATTGATGCCCGGCTCAGTGATGAGGTGATGGAGGGATGGCAGGTTCATGACTTCCCGTTTGGCAAACTGCAAACCCGTGTGGTGGTTGATCCCAACCCATTACCCCCTGGCACGGCAAGGGTGACCTATACCTCCGGGACGACAGGCGAGCCAAAGGGCGTTTGCCTGAGCCAGCACGGTTTGCTGTGGACGGCGCAAACGCTGGCGACCGAATTGACACCACTTAGTCTTCAAAAACATATGGTTACGTTGCCGCTCAGTATTCTTCTGGAAAACCTCTGCGGTATCTATATCCCACTGGTGCTCGGCGTGCCCACCATTGTACTGCCACCTTCACAGGTCGGTTTTGACGGCTCCAGCCGTTTTAATTCCGCTCAGTTCCAACAGGCGCTCCTGATCTGGCGTCCGCAAAGCCTGGTGCTGGTGCCGGAGCTATTACGGGTGGTGTTCGCACTGCGTTACCAGATGCCAGAGTGTACGCAATCGCTACGCTTTATCGCTGCCGGTGGCGGAAAAATATCTGAGCAATTAATGGCGCTGGCGGCCATCAGCGGCCTGCCGGTTTTTGAAGGGTATGGGTTATCAGAATGCGGTTCCGTTGTTTCACTTAACCTGCCTGGCGTCACGAAGAAGGGGAGCGTTGGCAGGCCGTTACCGGGTATCGACGTATCGGTTGATGAACACCAACAATTGTGCGTCACCAGTCCTGCCAATGCGCTGGGATATCTGGGCGCAGAAGCCGCATCAGCAACTGTCGCCACCGGGGATTTGGGCACAGTGGATGAGGAGGGGTTCATCCATATTCATGGTCGGCTTAAGAACGTACAAATTAATGCGTTTGGCCGCAACTTCTCCCCTGAGTGGCCGGAAGCGGAAGCGATGGCTTGCCCGTCCGTGCGCCGCATCGTCGTGTTTGGTGACGGGTTGACGCGTAACGTGGCGCTGGTGGATGCCTTTGACGGGCAGCATGAGGAGGCACGTGAGCAACTGATGGCGCTTTCCGCCCGATTGCCGGATTACGCACAACTGCACCGGTTGCTGTTCACCTCTGAGATTTCATTACCCGGAATGTTAACAGCCAATGGCCGCCCGCGTCGTAATGCCATCTGGCAATCTCTGCATCAGCAGATCCTGACCTGTAGTGAAGGGGAAAATCATGAGCTTTTATGAGCAATTACAACACCAGACCGCTGCGGAGCGTCAGGCTTTGCTTGCCTCCCCGGTTATCGCCCGTTGTCGTGACGGTGATATATCGCAGGAGATGTACATTGAATTTCTGACGCAGGCTTATCATCACGTTAGTCACACCGTACCCCTGCTGATGTGCGCAGGTAGCCGCCTTCCAACCTCGCAGGAGTCGGTTCGTGGGGCAATTGCTGAATATATTGAAGAAGAATACGGTCACCAGGAGTGGATCCTGAATGACATTCGCGCTTGCGGCGGTGATGCGGAGAAAGTCAGGTCTGGCACGCCTTGCCTGCCTATTGAGATGATGGTGGCTTTTCTCTATTACCGCATTGAATGGGTCAATCCGATGAGCCTTTTTGGCATGGTGCTGGTTCTGGAGGGCACCAGTGTCTCTATCGCTTCATCGATAGCCGCACAGGTTGAACATACGCTGGGTCTGCCGAAAGCGGCTACCACCTATCTGCGTTCGCACGGTGAGCTCGATCAAGGGCATCTGCAATTTTTTGCCAGGCTGATGGATACAGTGACAGATGAGGGCGATCAGGCTGCGATTATCCATACGGCGCGTCGTGTGTATCAGCTATATGGACAGATGCTTAATCAACTGGGGAGTAACACACGTGGATCTGACGAATAAAACGGTGCTGCTGACCGGGGCAGGTGGCGGAATCGGCCAGGCGTTAGCGCTGGCGCTGGCAAAAAAAGGCGCGAAACTCTGCCTTGTCGGGCGTAATGAGCAGGCAATGCAACTCCTTCGGCAGCATCTGCCTCATCCGGAACGCCACGCTATCGCGGTAATGCAGACCTATTCTGATGACGAAATTGGCGCGTTAGCCTCGTCATTCAATATGAATGGCAAGCTGGACATCCTGATTAACAATGCAGGATGCAGCCATTTCGCGTTATTTGAGCAGCACTCGTTTGAGGATATCCGCGAGCAGATCCGCACCAACATTGAAATACCGGCATTGCTGACACGCGCATTGCTGTCGGAAATTAACCCGGGCGGTATCGTCCTCAACATTGGCTCGATCTTCGGCGAAATTGGGCACCCTGCCTGGAGTGTTTACAGCGCAACGAAAGCCGCTATTCATCGTTTCTCCGAAGCGCTGGGGCGGGAGTTACAGGGTAGCGGTATTTCCGTTTTGTATGCCGCCCCACGCGCAACGGAGACGTCGCTGAACAATGAAGATGTCTATGCATTGAACCGTAAGCTGGGGAATGGCATGGATTCCCCCGGCTTTGTTGCTGCGCGGATTATCCGGCTGCTTGAAACGGAGCAAAAGCGATATCGCTTTGGTGCAATGGAACGGTTGTTCGTCAAACTTAATGCCTGGTTTCCGGCGGTGGTGGACGGCGCGTTAGGTAAAAAATTACCCGTGATCCGGGCGTTCGCCCGTCGCACAAATGGTGGAGAGAGTGAATGAAAGTCATGAATGCCTTTATGGTTGCGCTACTGACGCCCGCTTCGGCGTGCGCACTGGCAGAGAGCACTCTGATGGACTTACAGCATGACTGGTCCGTTTGCCAGTATCAGACGCTGGAAGCCAAAAAAGAGGGGTGTTTCAGCGCGTTGAGCCAGCGAGCGCATGAGGCTAGTCGGGCAAAGAACGATGCGGATGCGACGCTGCTTATCTGGTCCGGGATCGTCGACAGCAGTTGGGCTGGTGCGAAAGGGGGATTGTCTGCTCTGAGCCTGGTTAAACAGGCGAAGGGCAGTCTGGAAAAAGCGATCGCCATCGACCCTGGCGCGCTTCAGGGATCGGCCTGGACCAGTCTGGGCGCGTTGTACTACCAGGTGCCCGGCTGGCCGGTAGGTTTTGGCGATAAAGACAAAGCGGACGAAATGCTAAAAAAAGCGCTTACGATCAACCCCGATGGTATTGATCCCAATTATTTCTATGGTGATTTTCTGCTAAAAGAGAAAAAAACAGACGAAGCGAAAATGTATCTGCAAAAAGCGCTGCAGGCACCCGCCCGCCCTGGTCGCGATATTGCCGATAACGGCCGCCGTCGTGATATCGCAAATGACCTGGCAATGATTAAATAATTCCACCGCTGCCCCGCAATAAATATTAGCGGGGCATATCATTTACATTAATAAAATTTATCTATTGCAGTGCGGTGAGGCGTAAAGTGCGCATTATCGGTTGCACATTAATTAAGATAAAAATAGCTATCGAAGATAAAAGTAATTTACTTGCTTGATCGCTATCAAATTTATTCTCGCTTCAGCTAATCCTCTTTTTACTCTCGCCGATAACTGCGGTATCAGGCTGGCATTGCTCTGGTCATTCTCCGGAAGATGCCCTTACTTATTGTTGGTTAGGCATTTCCTGAAGGAGAGAGCAGTAGCGAGCCGTCGACGTTAAATATTGTTCTGTTTATAAATGTGTTTTTCAGTTCCCACAAGCAATAAGACCCGCTTTATGCGTTTAACAATAAGAATATGACCATCATACTGCAGCCTGGAGTGAAGAATGAAACTGCTTAAAGATATCACCATAAGAAAGATGTTATTGATTATTTTATCGATTTTTACCTTGATTTGGGGGGTAGCCACGGGATTAACACTGAAAAATTTTTCAGATACGCAGACGCTGCTGGAAAACAGCTCTCAGCAAAAAGCGACGTATGCTCTGCTGGTCAAAGGTAATGATCAATATTTCCGCTCGGTAACACGTATGCTGAGGGCGATGGATTTCCAGCAGGACGGTAAAGTTGACGATGCTGCGAAAACGTTTGCTTCTTCTGAGAAAGCGTTAAAAATCAGCCAGGAGATGCTCACTCAGTTTCGCAATGCCCAGCATGTTGATGTCAGTCCTGATCTCTCTGCGGCGATGATCAACGACTGGGAAGCATTGCTCTCCGCCATTACACCCATGCTTGATGCCGCCCGCAACAACCAGCAGGATCAGTTCCGACAGATTTTCCGCAGCACGTATCCGCCATTAAGCGTTAAGTTCGGTGAAACAGCGGAAAAATATACAAAAGCGATTCAATCCAACGTCATGCTGGATCGGGCAAATGAATCCATTGCACAAAACCGAATCATACTGCTCAGTGCTCTGGTGGCGGGGATTATTACGCTTTTCCTGACAGATCGTTACCTGGTAACGTTCCTGACGACGCCGCTTAATTACATCAAAAATCATCTTGAGGTATTGAAAGCGGGCAAACTGCATGTGGAGATTAACGATTTTGGTCGTAACTGCGCCGGTCAGTTAATTCCCTATATCCGTAGCATGCAGAATAGCCTGCGCGAAACGGTATCCGCGATTCAGGATACTTCCTCCAGCTTGTATGCCAGCACCAGTCGTATCCGTGAAGGGAATGAGCAATTGTCGGCGCGAACTGATCAGCAGGCCGCTGCATTACAACAGACGTCCGCCAGTATGGAAGAGTTGACCTCCACCGTGAAAAATAACGCTGAAAACGTTCAGCAGGCCAGAAAGCTCTCCGAAGAGACACAGAATATCGCCAAAGAGGGGGGCGCTCTGACGGGCAAGGTGGTGGACACCATGGAGAGTATTTCAGATAGCTCGCGGAAAATATCTGATATTACAGGGGTAATTAACAGTATCTCATTCCAGACTAACATCCTGGCGCTCAACGCGGCAGTGGAGGCCGCACGGGCCGGCGAACAAGGGCGCGGTTTTGCCGTAGTTGCCAGCGAGGTTCGCTCTCTGGCGCAGCGGAGCGCGCAGGCGGCGAAAGAAATCGAAGCACTGATCAGTGAATCGGTCTCCCGTGTTAAAGCCGGTTCAGAACTGGTGACGACGGCCGGTGAGGCAATGGAAACCATCATCCATTCAGTAACGCAGGTGAACGCGCTGATGGGGGAAATATCCATTGCCTCTGATGAGCAGAGTCGGGGGATAAGCCAGATAGGGTTAGCCATGAACGAAATGGATGGTGTGACGCAACAGAACGCTGTTCTGGTGCAGGAAGCCTCAACCAGTGCGGAAGCGCTGGAAATGGAAGCCCAGCATTTAGCCAAAACCATCGCTGTTTTTGATCTCGGCGGCAAGTCATACTCAACGAAGCAGCCATCTTCTGCGCCCGTAAGTAAAGGCGGCACTCCAGTTCAAAAAGCAGAAGGCAGTGAAAACGACTGGGAAACGTTCTGACAAAGGTTGGCGCGTCTTGTCTGCCGGGCGCGCCGTCAACTCTGCCGCAATGCTATGGAGGTTCAGTCCAGGAACGCTGGCGTTGCGGCTAATCAATCCTTAAAAGATCATAATCCGCATAATCTGGTGTAACAGCATCATTCATATTGATCTCTTTCAGTATCGCCCGCAGTGATTGCGCCTCATCCTGATGAACCTCTCGGACGCGTATAAGGAAAACGCTCGTGGGTAAATTCGCATGGGTCACCGCAAGTCTTTCCAACAATGAGAGACTGTCTGTTCGCTGGTTAAAGTCGAAAAATAGCGCTTTGGCGACAGTTTGCCACTCGTGGCCTGCTTCATTTATTGAGGGAATATCGGTGTTCAGAAAAGGGGCGCTGTGGTTATGAGTGAGAAACTCATAAAACTTCAATGTTGCTGTAATGGATGTCTGAGCCAGCAATCTGAACTGTTGTGCAATCTCTGTCTGCTCATTTTCAATTAGCCACGAACTCTTTGCAATGTAAACGCTTGCAGCACGAAATTCCATATTCATATGCTGATTTAATTTTATAACCAGTTCGCCAGGCAACATAAGCACCTCCTGCTTAACATAATGCGCAGAGCAAAACATTTACTACCTAAAGTTTGGAGAGATCATATTGACGATCAGCACGAGCGTACATCATTAGATAACCTCGATAAAAGTTAAAAAATAGAAATTGCTTCGTACAAAGATGATTAACATCAATAAACATAGATTCAGCGTAGTGCGCCGGGCACCAGTAATTTAGCAGAATCCCTTGAGGAGAATATATTAAATATAAATAAAGTTAATATTATCCGTACAGTATTATTACCAATAACACAATTACGGCGGGCTGGCGCAGGGGCTTTTATCAGTGAGCACTGGAGTGAGCATAAGATGTTCTAATGTCACTTACATGAGAACGCATTATGCCATCCTTGCGGAGCTTTAACCCATTCACCGCATGTTGATGAAAACCACAATACACGCAACCGCCTGGATTTTAGGTGGACATCGGGACTGACGTTGTCCCCGGCAGGACTTTGGTAGTACAGGTAGTGTTGATGACCAACGGTAACTTTGCTGTTATGCATGACGCTTTCAGATGCGCGTTAAGATCGCCATTATGCGTTAAATCAGTAGGTTGGTATCATCCCCTGCGATATATTCGAGATATATTGGAAATATATTAAATAAATATTTGCTATTTCTGAAGTGTTAAAATACATTCAATTAAGTGTTATCATTATGTATAAATAATATTACATTCTGTTGAATGTAGAACGTTAACCTATTGATGCAACATATTTATACTTTAAGTTTTAAAGCATATTCAGCACCACTAATTCATTTTTTATTGCTCCTTAATTCAATGTTAAGTTTAGATGACATGTACCGTGTACATCTAATCCTCGTGCAGAAATGCGCATCCTTGATAAAAAGTAATTGGAGGTATTTAGTGGAAACAAACAACATTTATACATCTCAACTTACCAGCAAGGAACTCGAAGCTTCTTTTTCAACATTAAGAGATAAACTGAAAATGTTGAAAGAAACGCTTTCAGAAGAAGAGGGCGAGGTATTCTCAAAGATCATCAAGTCAGCGGGAACCCACCTTTCATCACTTCAACAGTCAAATCAATCAGAAGATAAGTTTAGCTATATAAAGCCTATCTCAGCCGCTGCAAGTGTTAAGGTGAGAGAGGATATTATCGCTCTGTCCGATGAGCTTGACGTCCATTAATTAAATGGCCCTTAAATAATGAAATATATAGCGGTGCTGCTTTGGTACTCCGCTATATATTTTTCTGAGGCTTTGGCATGATGAATACATCTGAACTAACAGGTATAAATAATAGCCTGAATGCTTTTAAAGATACATTATCTGAGCAGGAAAGGGAGCATTATAAATTGCTCCTATCGCTTGCCTGTGGGGGGTTATTAGGTAAAAGTGATAAACAAGGTATTGAAAACCTGGCGTTGAAGGCGACGCTACAGTCGTTAGCAGAATTACAACCACATCATGATCGGGTCACTGTAAATGGCATCGCCTGGAGAGGTCGGCCGGATTTTTTATCGGAAGAACTGTTTCTTGCGCTGAATAAAGAATCCAGGGATGTTTATCCTTTGTCGCAGCGGTTTGATGACCATTTAGTATCCAGTGGCGGTGTGGTTGCACGTCAGGTAGCGTTTTCTGAACAGCTCATTGATCTGGTAAAAAAATATGCGGGGAATGTTATACCAACAGGAAAAACAAATTACCTTTATTATAATGAAGAAGGCATGGGTATCGATCCGCATATAGATAATGCCGAATTCCCAATGAATGTCATAATGATGCTGGACCATCAGTCTGATTCTTCCCCTTCTGCGTTGGTGCTTTATCCTACCGATCAGGATCCCGTTCGTATTTATCTGAAACCAGGAGAGTTAATTATATTGTTTGCTGATAGTATTTTGCATTCAAGAGAACGAATGAAAGAAAACGAAGAAGTGAGAATCGTCGCATTTGGATTTCAACCCGTATAACTTAAACAGAATGGTGCAATAAATATGAGCGAACATGTTGAAAGTATTGTGGATAAACTAAAGGCCTTTAACTCCACTTTATCAGAAGCTGAACAGGCTAACTATAAGCTCTTATTGGGATTGGCGGCGGGTGGTTTATCACCTGATTTTAATGTTCCAATCGATAAGGAAGAAACGGATGCGTTTAACACAGTCACTGACTGTCTGGCAAAACTGCAGCCTTACAGCAACAGAATATCGCCTAATGGCATCGCTTACCGTGGGCGTCCAGAGTTCATGACGGATGAACTGTTACAGTCTCTGCAGCATGAAGCCAGAAGCATAAGAAAAGACGCGGTGGATAATAAGGACCATTTTCTGGGATGCGGCGCACCTATCGCTGATGAGTTTTCTAAATCAACAGAACTGACAGAATTTGTACGTTTGCATGCAGGTGAGGTTTTACCAACAGGAATAGCAAGCTTTATCTACTACGATAAAGCCGGCCAGGGAATTGATCCGCATATCGATACGGACATTTTTTCACTTAATGTCTTATTGATGCTTGAACATACTAACCCGGATGAAACAGGTTCCTGTCTTGTCGTCTTTCCTTCTCACTCTGAACCTGAACGGATTAATCTCAAGCCAGGGGAATTGGTTATTATGTTTGCTGGCAGCATCACGCATGGGCGAGAACATATAAAAGAAAATGAAAAGGTTTCAATTTTGACATTTGGATTCCATCCTTTAGGTATTTGATTATTAATAATACTCGATAAAAAATGGCAGATCACAATATGAAAAAAGTTACATTAGGTATTCATCTGGGTCATCATTCTTCCTGTGCTGTTGTTATTGATGGAGTACTGATGGCGGCTATGCAACAGGAAAGAGTAACTCGAAGAAAATATGATGGTCGGCCTTTTTTTAATAATGAGTTACCGATTCATCAATGTCTGAATCTCGCGGGTGTAGAGTTGAAAGATGTTACAGATATCATCTCATCACTACAGTCTGTTGCGCCGGGTGGAATAGGTTTAAGACATCCTCTTGTACAATCGGGATTTAATTTGTTTGACCCGTGGGATAAACGGCATAAAGTTATTTCTCACCACCTGGCGCATGCTATGTCAGCATTTGGTTGTTCAGGTTACCCGGACGCGAGTGTTTTAGTTGTGGATTTAGCGGGGTCGTCCACGGAGTCCGGGCAAGATTTTGTGATGCCATTTTCAGACTATTACCATCATATAACTGACAATAAAGCCAGGGGGGGTATGGTCTTACAGACAGAATGTCTATCAATATATTCTTTCGATGAAAAAGGTTATTCACTACTTGAGCGAGAATTTTGTACTCCGCATCCGACCCCGGATGTTTTCGTGCAGAATGCAGCAAGTTTATATGATAATGTCGCAAGGAGCATATTTGGTAGCGAAAATGCGCATGGTCAGTTAATGGCATTAGCCTCATTGGATACGCATACGGAAAATGAAACAAATCAATTCAATGAATTGATGACGGATGTTGATGGTCATATAACATTTCACAACGGCTGGCAGGAACGATTTTCCATTAACGGTGACCCAATCAGAAATATCCCTTTGGCTAAGTTAACGCAAAACACGTTACAAAGTGCGCTACTCTCTTATGCAGAAAGAAGCAAAAAAATCGGTAAATCAAATAAGTTCTGTGCGGCTGGCGGCGTGTTTCTGAACATACTGTCTAATTCTGCTATTTTTGATAGTGGTATATTTGAAAGCTGTTACTTCCCGGGTTCTCCGCATGATGCAGGAATTTCTATAGGTTGTGCTTTTTTTGGTCAAAGAATATGGGAAGCACCGCATTTAGAATATCAAGACAAATACAATACGGACCGGTTAGGCACAGATATTCTCGAACCTGAGATTATGCGTGCACTGGATCATCATGACATGTTCATAACTGATAACGGCAGGCAGACGCCAGAGGATATTGCCAGGTTATTACAAGATGGAAAAATAATAGCCCGCTGCGCAGGACGTGCTGAATTTGGGCCAAGAGCATTAGGCGGTCGTAGTTTACTTGCTTCTCCACTGTTGGAAGAGTCTAAGATCAGACTGAATAAAATTAAAAACAGACAAGATTGGCGACCGGTTGCTCCGATTATCCAGCAAGATAAAATCAATGATTTTTTCAATGGCCCGACGGTCAGTCCGTATATGAACTACGTCCATTATATCAAGGAGGATCATGTTCATGCACTAAAGGCGCTGGCTCACCCCGATCGCTCTACGCGTGCGCAAACATTGTTAAGAAGCACTGATCCTGTGCTTTATGATATTATGTCGAGTTTTAACGATGCAACCGGGTATCCTGTATTAGTCAACACTTCTCTTAATGGAGGTGGTGAGCCTATCATCGATAATGCTGAGGATGCGATAACATTCTTCAGGCATAATGAAGATGTTGATTTTTTACTTTTGGGGGAGCATTTGCTATCCAGAAACGAAACCAGCTGGCTGCAGAGTTTTCAGGAAGGGAACAAACTTCGGTTAAGTGATGGCACCTTGACTAATATTATATTCTCTAAGGGGAAGCGGTATGTTTTTTTCATTAAGGGCAGGTTATCAGTGAGCGTGGACCTGACCATATTTGATGCCGTTAACAAAAATGACGGCTATTTATCTTACGCTTTACTGGAGAGCAAAGATAGCGCTGTTATGAAATCCCTGTTCACAGCCTTGATGTTTGGTCTAATGGAGTTTGCACGGTGAATGTTAAAGTAATTGAGACTATGATGTCGGATTTATATATTCTGGAACCGTTGAATAAGTCACACGCCCAAAAAATGTATGAGGGGTTATGTGTTGATGCTGATTATAGGTTTATACCCACCAACCCGCCAGTAAGCGTTGAAGAGTTGGCGGCACGATATGAGAGAATATCTCAGCGTCACTCTTCAGGTCAGAGCGAAATATGGCTAAATTGGGTTATTATTAATCGTCAGAGTGGCGACTATATGGGATATGTCCAGGCGACCGTTATGGTTGATCAAGGATGGGCATATATTGCTTACCATGTGTTTAGCAAATATCAAAAAAAAGGTGTGGCAAAACAGTGCGTACGCATGTTGATAGATTTTTTATTTAACAATTACACATTATCCCATGTTGATGCATTGATCGACACACGTAATCTGGCCTCAATTGGTTTAGTGGAATCATTGAAACTAAAAAAAATTAACGAATTAAAAGATGCGGACTTTTTCAAAGGAAGCACAAGTAATGAATTTCATTATCGGGTTTTTGATAGTGAATGGGCCATGAAAGCGTGAGTTTATAACTATAGTTACCGGGGATGGCGATGAGAGAAAATTTACCACTTTGGAGAAATAGAACATTCAGTAAATTATGGTTCTCTCAAATTTTTACCCAGATTGGTACTGAAATATCACTCTTCGCTTTACCAATTTTTGCCATCACACAATTGCATATAACGCCCATTCAGATGGGATACCTTGTTTTTTCAGAACAGATGGCACCTATTCTATTGGGTATTTTTTCAGGAATTTTTATCGATCGCCACAACCCGCTTAAAATCATGATATTTAGTGAGGTTTTTCGTGCTCTGATATTAATTTGTATCTTTGTTTTGTTTTGTTTTTCACAGGCGGGTTTTTTTACTTTATTTATTTCTGCGTTTCTCTTGGGATCTGGAAAGCTATTTTTTGATGTTTCATATCGTAAACTGCTCCCCGGATTATTTAAACCTTCAGAAATTGTTCAGTGCAATGCTAAGTTGGCAAGTGCAAATTCTTTATCAGAATTACTTGGGCCTGTTATCGCGGGTTGCATGATAAAGTTATTCTCTGCTGCGGATGCTCTTTTTTTTAATGTTATTTTCTTTCTTTTGTCGTCACTGTTTTTATTGTTATTGAAAAAGATAAAAATTGAGATAGTGAAAGAAAAAAGGAACAGTAGATTAAGTTCAGTTTATACAGGCTATCAATTTGTTTTTAAAACACCCCTGTTAAGAATTATTACTTTCAGCGGTGCAGTGTGGAATTTCTGCTACGCGCTGATCTACACGATATTTATCTTTTACGCGGTAAATCAACTCAATATATCACCCATTATGCTTAGTCTGGTTTTCATCCCTGGCGCCATTGGCGTATTGGTGGGGGCATCACTAATACCTGTGATGATAAAAAAATTTGGCTACGGTAATTCACTGTTATTTGGGGTAGCAATAACCGGTGTTTGGGGCCTCATTTTGAGTCTGTTACAGCCAGTGGAATGGGTTGTCTTTGCGATAGGCATAGCGTTTTTTTTCTTTGGCTTAGGACAAACTGTTTTTAATGTCATTAATGTTTCTATTAATCAAATAGTTATCCCCTCTCATCTGCTTGGTAAAGTTATCGCTTCTTTGCGAGTTTTATTCTGTATGACCATTCCTTTAGGGGCTTTGGCCAGTGGTTACTTAGCACAAGTGCGTTCACCGCGCGAAGCGATATTTATCGCTACATTGGGCTTGATGTTTTCGGCTTTTATTCTTGCCCTGCCACAGGTACGCCAATTCAAACTTGAAGCACCCGTACACCCAGCAGAATCTGACGTTTGATGAGGGCTATCCGCCGTCAGGTTTTCATGAATATGATGATTACAATATTGATAACCAGTGCCGCTTTCAATGAGAGGGAAGAGGAATAACATGTGCCCGACGAGCGTTCATGCGCGTTGCCGGAATGGTTCACCGCGCAGTTCAGCTAGTCGTCCGCCGGGCTTCAGCTGCAACAGTCGATGCACCACGTTTAGCGGTTGCCTGAAGGATTTTAAGAATAATGAAAAATCCACGCAATTGCGTGGATTTTATAGTTTTTTTTAAGTTCTATGAGATGTTCTGACACCTCATAAGACAACAAAACTTATTTAGACGTTGAACCGTGACTTGTTATTTATCTTTATGATTTAATTGATTGTATTTAAAGTTTTATAAATTTATAGTCACTTATGTACTCACTTTCATATGCGTGATGGTTCGGTAAGTGGGTATCCGCCTTTGTAAGACCATAAACTGTATAAAAAGATAAATATGTGTCCATTACGCCTTTATTCCCAAATTACCTCAGTTGCGAGATAGTTATGTATGACTGAGCGGACGGTCAATATTCCTTGTTGAAATACCACGTATCGATAAATGTCATCTTGAACATTAACCCAGCCATCATCTAAGTCTTGACCTGTCATGACCCGAGTCATCATTCTACTTCCAACTTCTGGCCAGCAAGTAAATGGGCCGCCAGCTTCTTCGAAATTACTACGTTGCTCATGATTCATCGAAATTAGTGGAACGGCACTTACAGATACAGGGTCGTCCAACATCGGCTCTCCATACTCGTAGAAAGCATGGCCTCTGGCATTCTTCAAAATAACCCGATGTATGCGTTCTATCTCCGGTAGCCAAAGGATCTGCTGTCTGCCATATTCATCCGCAGTAATCTGCTTAGCTGCCTCTAGTCGAGCGGACAGGGATGGATTACGTATAAGAGCCCTCCCGATTTTGGGGTTTCTCTGCGCGGAAGGGTCTGCGCTTCCTGCCTGTACACAACTTAGAAAAGTAACGAAGTACTCTTCATCCAATGAGAAGCCGGTATTACATTCCTTGCATACTTCGACTTGTGGTACATGGGGTGGCAGAGGTCTTTCTAGTAAACCTTTTGTCGGGACGTGATCTCTGTTGGTATGACGGTCAATGATGGGTGAACCGCAATGGATACACCAGGCTTTGTGCCGATCATCGGTAAAATGCTCTATTTCGTCCATACATCCTCTCTAAATGTCATATTGCTGTTGTTTTTTTGTTCTGTAAGCCACGCAGTTTCAACGATTAAAAAGTAACTGATGCATTAACCAGCCATCCCATGTACATAGAAACTATGTATCAACCCTGTTGCTAGTCGCAGTAAAGGGTGTTTCGTTCTTTTGATATCATATAGATAACACGGATCACACGATTTTCCACTGGTAACATTAACTGGGGGTATCTGATACAAATGTTGCGTATAATGCTGGCATCAAAACTTAAAAAGTCTGAGTAAGATTAAATTGAAAGCTATTGATTTATTTGCTGGTGCGGGAGGTTTTTCGCTAGCAGCCTTCGAGGTTGGCATTGATGTTCAAGCAGCAATTGAACTTGATAAGCAAGCCTCTGATACTTATTACCACAGCCTTGTTGAGAAGCTTGGCGCACAAACTCAGGTGTTTTCCCAAGACATCAATGATGTTGATATTGGCTCTATGATGAAGTTTCAGGGCATCAAGCAGGGTCAGCTTGACATTTTGCTTGGTGGTCTGACCTGCTCCCCATTGATTAACACACGACGATGTTAGTAATGTCTTCATCAGCAACGTGAGGACATCCCCATGAAGAAGCGTTTTTCTGACGAACAGATCATCAGTATTCTCCGCGAGGCCGAGGCTGGCATTTCCGCCCGTGAGCTTTGCCGTAAGCATGCTATTTCTGACGCAACCTTTTACACCTGGCGTAAGAAGTATGGCGGTATGGAGGTGCCCGAGGTTAAACGCCTGAAGTCGCTTGAGGAAGAGAACGCCAGGCTCAAGAAGCTGCTTGCCGAAGCCATGCTGGATAAGGAGGCGCTTCAGGT